>JAJAZO010000023.1 GCA_026785745.1 Chitinophagaceae bacterium
AGGCGGATAAAAAATCCGTGTTTATCCCTGTCTGCCGACAGGCAGGCATCCGATCTGTGTCATCCGTGTTCCAAAAAAATTTGTTTCCCTGCGATAGGAAAAAATCGGGACAACATCACCCCAATCAGGGCATAAAAATTTTAAAAAATATCTCTAAAACCTTTGCCTGTACCCTATTTGCCCTTACCTTTGCCGCCCCAATTAGTTCTTTTGAAATCCCGGTTAACCGGGAACCAGCCTTTGCCAAGGCTTCGGCTGGTAAATGAGGAAACCGCCAGCTGGCGGATGGGAGACTAAGTATCCACCTGTTGGTGAGGAAAGGTCGTTAACACCAAAAAAGATAAAATAATGGCAAAAGAAATCAGCGGCTTTGTAAAGCTGCAATGTAAAGGTGGCCAGGCTAACCCCGCACCTCCAATCGGTCCGGCTTTAGGTTCCAAGGGTATCAACATCATGGAATTCTGTAAGCAGTTCAACGCAAGAACGCAGGACAAACAAGGGAAAGTAATTCCCGTATTAATCACCGTTTATACTGACAAGAGTTTTGATTTTGTTTTAAAAACTCCACCCGCAGCTATTCAGCTGATGGAAGCTGCTAAAATTCAAAAGGGTTCCAAAGAAAGCAACCGTGCAAAAGTTGGTAAGGTAAACTGGGAACAGGTAAAGGCAATTGCAGAAGACAAAATGCCCGACCTGAACTGTTTTACCGTAGAAAGTGCCATGAAAATGGTAGCCGGTACTGCACGCAGCATGGGCTTGAATGTAGAAGGTAAAGCCCCATGGGAAAATTAATTAATGAACCTTCCGCCTTCGCTAAAGCTACGGCGGACAAGAAAAACGAATTAAAATGGCATTCATCAGTAAAAAAAGAAAAGTTGTAAATCCAAAAGTGGACGGCAACAAATTATATTCCTTAAAGGAAGCATCTGCATTAGTAAAAAGTATTACTACCTGCAAATTTGATGCTTCTGTAGATCTGCACATCCGTTTGGGTGTTGATCCTAAAAAGGCAGACCAGGCAATCCGGGGTACTGTATCACTTCCTCACGGAACTGGTAAAACAAAAAAAGTATTAGTGCTTTGTCCTCCTGATAAAGAAGCAGAAGCAAAAGCAGCCGGTGCCGACTATGTTGGCCTGGATGAGTATGTAACAAAAATCGAAGGCGGTTGGGTAGATGTTGATGTTATCATCGCTACTCCATCAGTAATGCCTAAGATTGGTAAACTGGGTAAAGTGTTAGGACCAAGAAACCTGATGCCAAACCCTAAAACCGGAACTGTTACCAACGATGTGGCAAATGCTATCAATGAAGTAAAAGGTGGTAAGATTGCTTTCAAAGTTGATAAAGTAGGTATCATACATGCTTCTATCGGCCGTATAAGTTTTGCTCCGGAAAAAATTGCAGAGAACAGCCTGGAGCTGATCAATGCAATTCTTAAAGCAAAACCTTCATCCTCAAAAGGAACTTATGTAAGAGGTGTTAGTATGGCCAGCTCTATGAGTCCCGGCATTACTATTGACGCAAAAACATTTGTTCAATAAAATCTTTGCTAACATCCGCCAGCTGGAGGATTAAAATATACAAAATGACTAAAGATCAAAAAAACGAAGTGATAGAATTGCTGAAAGGCAAATTCACACAGTATAATAATTTCTACGTTACAGATACCGAATCGCTGACAGTAGCACAAGTGGTTAAACTGCGCCGTGCCTGCTTTGATAAAAAGGTAGAAATGAAAGTGGCAAAAAACAGTCTCATTAAAAAAGCATTAGAGTCGTTGGATGCTGAAAAATATGCAGGTGTATATGATTCATTGCATAAAGTAACAGCGTTGATGTTTTCTGAGAACCCTAAAGATCCGGCGTTAATCCTGAGTTCTTTCCGTAAAGCAACCAATGGTGAAAGACCTGAGTTAAAAGCGGCATTTATCAATGGTGATATTTATACCGGCGACAACAGCCTGAAAGCTCTTACACAGATCAAAACTAAGAATGAGCTTATCGGTGAAGTTATCGGCTTGTTACAATCTCCTGCGAAGAGAGTTATCGCCGCTTTATTACACCATCATGAGAAGCAGGCTGCTGGTGATACATCCACCCCATCTGCAAAAGTTGAAAAATCTGCAGAGAACGTAAAAGCAAAGGAAGGTGTGACTGCAGAAACAAAACATGCGGAGAGTGCTGAAGCAAAACCTGCAGAGAACGTTAAAGCAAAAGACGGAGTGAGTGCAGAAGCAAAACATGTAGAGAGTGCTGAAGCAAAACCTGCAGAGAACGTTAAAGCAAACGACGGAGTGAGTGCTGAAGCAAAGCATGCAGAAAGCGCAGAAAACCAGGCAGCTGACACAGAATCAACTCCTCCGGAGGAAGCAGGACCAAAGCCTGAATAAGAACAATTAACAAGTTGGAAATCTCTATTTCTTACTTTGTATTTTATAACCCAGGCCTGGGGGTAAACAAAGGCAATTTTTTTAATCACTCCGCCGGAGTCAAAAACAATGAAGGCGGCAAAAATTTAAATCAAATGGCAGACGTAAAAGCATTAGCAGAAGGCCTTGTAGCCTTAACAGTAAAAGAAGTGCAGGAATTGGCTGACTTCTTAAAAACAGAATACGGAATTGAACCAGCAGCAGCAACTGTAGTTGCAGCAGCAGGTGGCGGCGAAGGTGCAGTAGCAGTTGAAGAAAAAACTGCCTTCAATGTAGTATTGAAGAGTGCAGGGCCTTCTAAACTGGGTGTAGTTAAGATTGTAAAAGATCTGACTGGTTTAGGATTGAAAGAAGCGAAAGATCTGGTTGATGGTGCACCTAAGAATATCAAAGAAGGTGTTTCTAAAGCAGAAGCTGAAGAAATAGCTAACAAACTGAAAGAAGCAGGAGCAGAAGTTGAAATTGCTTAATTCTTTTTAACTGTTATATTTTTTTAAACCCTTCGCATAGCCTAAGGCTATACGAAGGGTTTTTATTTGCCCGAAATGTTCTTTGATACGGCATAAAGGCTTATTTGTTTTTCTACTTATTACAATGAATCTTTGCCACCTGCATTATGACGAAAAAGGAACGTATAATATTATTCCTGCTGGCCGGGCTGCATTTTACGCATATCCTTGATTTCATCATCATGATGCCGCTCAGTAATTACCTGATGCCTTATTTTAAAATATCAGCGATGCAGTTCAGCATCCTGGTGGCGTCTTATTCCATAAGTGCTTTTTTTTCAGGACTGCTTATAGCCATTTTTATAGACCGGTTCGACAGAAAAAAAGCATTGGTGCTTGCTTATACTGGTTTTCTGATAGGCACTATTGCCTGCGGCTTAGCCCCCACCTACGGTTTGTTGCTGGCAGCAAGAATATTAGCCGGTTTGTTTGGCGGTATTATCGGGGCACAGGTATTATCAATCGTTGCAGACCTTTTTAGCTATGAAAGAAGGGGAAGAGCCATGTCCGCTGTAATGAGTGCTTTCGCTATAGCTTCCATTTTGGGTGTACCCCTGTCGTTATATTTTACTAATATTTTTAATTTTAACTGGCATGTACCATTTTTAATAATCGGCGGCGTTGGTATTGTACTGTTACCTTTTGTAATCAGGTATGTTCCTGAAATGACTGATCACATTCAATCAAAGGAGAGTATCAGTCACCCTCTTCAATCGCTGGCTATAGTTATTAAAAACCCAGACCAGCGTTCCGCTTTATTATTTGCCGGTTTGCTGATGATGGGGCATTTTCTTATTATCCCTTTTATCAACCCTTTTATTGAATTCAATAAAGGATTTTCAAAAGATATGATTCCGATGATCTACCTCGTTGGTGGTATTGCATCGTTGATTGCAGCTTTTTACCTCGGAAGAATTGCTGATAAGATTGGAAAGCTGCCCGTTTTTTTATTTTCTGTTTTCTTTTCCATCTTTATGGTAATACTTATTACCAGGATGCCGGATGTTCATTATGCTGTGTTGCTTGGTTTTTTTGCAGTCTGGTTTATGCTGGCCACCGGCAGAGCTGTTACCTCTCAGGCAATGATAAGTGAAGTGGTAAAGCCGGAGCAACGGGGAAGTTTTATGAGTGTAAATGGAAGTGTACAACAATTAGGGTCCGGTATCGCCTCCTTATCAGCCGGGGCTATTGTAGTTACAGAACCTTCGGGTAAAATACTTAATTATAACTGGCTGGGATACCTC
>JAJAZO010000024.1 GCA_026785745.1 Chitinophagaceae bacterium
AGGTTAAGCAGAGAATATTGTTTGGATTAATATCTGTTTGCTGCAAGATGCTGGCAATGCGCAATGCCAGTATCTGTGTTTTTCCGGTACCGGGCCCTGCATTTACCATTACCGGGCCTTCGATGGTGGTAACTGCTTGTTGCTGCTGTGGATTTAATCGTTGATATTCTTCCCCAAATTTCGCTTCCAATCTTTCTTTGTTAATTGACATCTATTGTCGAACTTTTCGGTTTAAAAATGGTTATTCAAACGAATTTAAAACAATAATCTGCATGCCAGCACATTCCCTCAAAACCATTCAAAAAATCCCCATTTCATTAGAAAGAGCCTGGGATTATTTTTCCAATCCCGTCAATCTGCAGGCTATTACTCCGGACAATATGGGTTTCAAGGTCATATCGAAGCATCATGGAGATAAAATGTATGCCGGGCAGATAATAGAGTACACGGTAAAACCGGTTTTAGGAATTTCTATTTACTGGATGACGGAAATAACACAGGTAAAGGATAAGGAATATTTTATTGATGAACAACGATTCGGGCCTTATTCATTATGGCATCACCAGCATCATTTTAAAGAAATACCCGGTGGTGTGGAGATGACGGATATAGTACATTATAAAAATCCGCTTTCGTTCCTTGGTAATATTGCCAATGCGTTGTTTGTAAAAAACAAACTCAAAAGCATCTTCGATTACCGGTACAAAAAAGTAGAAGAGTTGTTTGGTGCCTGGGGCGGTAAATAATAAACCTGTTCTTATTTTATCCCTGCTCTTTTTCTTAATTCTGTAATTGGCAACACCATCATTCTTCCAATGGGTTTATTATTGCGGTATGTAATCAGTTTCATTGCCGCTGCATCTCTTGGCATTGTAAGTGGTTCTCTGTATGCAGGGTAAAAATTATCCGGAAATGAATTATCAAAACTGTAATGAATTGACAAACCTTCTATCTCCGTACTTAGTTTTACAATTATTGTAGCTGTATCTTTTTTACTTACTTCAACAATTGCATCATACATACTGGGAGCATACTTTACTTGTGCTGCATCCAGTCTTTCAAAATGTTTTTCTACCCTTGTTGCAAAATCATTCCACCCGATAGCTATCGGGTCTCTTTTTGCTTTCGGACTCCACAGTGCTTCTGCAATGGCGAAACCTCTTGGCCATGTCATGTATTGTGCATGACGCATATTGTACACCTGTTCTGTCCAGAGGTTTGCCTGCCCACCTTTTACTAATGATACATCAATACCTTCTGGTGCAGGGTCAAACTGATAAGCTTTTTTTAAACGCAGAGTGGCATATACAGGTGGTTCTATAACTCCATCACCCTGCATATAATCTATATAAGCAAAATCAGTTGGGCTCATTACCACTTCATGCCCTTGTTTGGCAGCTTCAATGCCACCTTTCATTCCCCGCCAACTCATTACGGCAGCATTGGGGGCCAATCCTCCATCGAGTATCTCATCCCAACCAATCATTTTTTTTCCTTTGGAATTAATAATTTTTTCCACCCGTTTTACAAAATAACTTTGCACTTCATCCAGGTCTTTCAGCTTTTCTTTTTGCATCAGTGCTTTTATCTGTTCACTTTTCTCCCAAAAATTACGGGCTGTTTCATCACCTCCCATGTGGATGTATCCAAAGGGAAATAGCTGCGCTACTTCGGTAAATACTTTATCTAAAAACTCATAGGCATATTCATTGGCGGGACAAATGGTATTATCCAACGTACCATAAAAGTGCTGACCGCCGCCGGGCCATATCATAAACCTGTCGCCGGGACTAACATAATACTCTCCGGGGGTGCAGGACAATTCCGGATAAGAAGCAAGAGCTGCAAGGTTGTGACCCGGCACATCAATTTCCGGCAGTATATTGACATATCGGTCTGCTGCATATTTCACTAATTCTTTAATATCCTCCTGTGTATAGAAACCGCCATAAGTGGCTTTCTCGCCGGGTTGAGGTTTTGATAAGGTTCCGAATGTCCCTGTTCTTTCTACCCGCCATGCACCTACTTCTGTTAGCCTGGGTAAACTTTTTATTTGTAACCGCCAACCCTGATCATCTGTTAAGTGTAAATGCAAGAGGTTGAATTTATATTTCACCATCTGGTCAATATAATCTTTCACTTGTGCCACCGTAAAGAAATGCCGGGATACATCGAGCATTAAACCTCTCCAACCAAAACGGGGATGATCTTCGATGGTGACAACCGGAATGGCCCAATTAGTATTTCCTCTAACAGCAGATTTACTCTCAATTTCTTTTGGAAATAGTTGCAATAATGTTTGTACGCCATAGAAAATTCCTGCTGGTTCATTTGCCGTTAGTGAGATGCCGGTGGTAGTAACTTTTAATCTATAGCCTTCTTTTGCAATTGTATTATCTGAAACGATGAATAAAGAAATTGATTTTGAAGAAGCTGTTTTATCTGCTGCAACATTAATCACCTGTTTTCCTGTAGCAGAAGAAATTTGTGTTGAAAGCAGTTGTTGAATCTTTATCAGGTTTTTGTCTTTACCTGTAATAATTGATATTTTAGAAGGCAATGTAAAAACACCAGTGCCGGGAACTATTGAAACAGGTTGCGGTATAATTGAAAAGACTTGTTGTTTTTGAGAATGAATAGTTGTACTCATCCATATAACTGCAACCAGAAGAATAATTTTTTTCATATAGCAAATTGAATAGGTACAAGTTAACCATAAATAAAAAAAGGCTGACAGAAAATCTGTCAACCTTCTAAATAAATAATTTTTATAAAACTATCCCGGCATTCTCGAAATATATTTCTCAATCTGTTTTATCTGGTCAACAATCTGTGGCGTTTTTGGCTTTAATGCTTTACACTTTCTGAAAAAATCTTTGGCGGCACGAAATTCTCTTTTGTTCATCATAATGCTGCACATCTGTAGATAAGCAGCCGCTTCATTTTCTTTATCCGGCAATCCCTTGCGGATGGCACCACGGATATAACTCTCTGCCTGTTTCAAATCATTTTTCTGCATCATCAGCATTCCCATTTGCAGCATACTGGCTCCTTCTGCTTCTTTCATGGGCATACCGAGGTCAAGCCCTTTCTTCATACTTTTTTCTGCCCCTTCAAAATCCTGTTTCATCATGGCGATGTTGCCCTTCAAGGTGTAATACACCGAACGGATTGGTTTGTACAACAAGTTGGGAAACTTGATAGAAGCCAATACTTTTTCAGCACCATCCATATCGCCTTCTTCCATATACGTCTGTATCAGCCTTAGGGGACCAAAGAAAAAATGACCTAGTATTAATATTACACCCACTAAGTAGAGAGGAAATCCTGGCCAGAAACCTGCAGAATAATTTACATAAATGCCAAGGGCTATCAGTGCTATACCAACCCAAAGGCGATATTTAATAAGGAGGTTATAAAATTTCATCACTAAAAATTTAGGGGATTGCAAAGATAGGGTTTGAAAGATTAGTGGTTTTAAAGTCCGGATTGATTATTTTTGTCGCCCGCCTTTTGAATCGGCTTTGGCGGAATTTCTGGTCCCGTAGTTC
>JAJAZO010000025.1 GCA_026785745.1 Chitinophagaceae bacterium
CGTCCTCCACAAGACCTGAAGACGCTGGATGAGAAAGGCGATTTTCTTATCAAAGCCAAAAAGAAAGGAATGTTATACGGACTCCATTACGGCACACATCCCTTTGATGTCATCGGCTGGGATGGTTGCTGCTATCCGTATATTTTTTCTATTCATGACTTTGAACCCATTACCGGAAGGGTGCACATGCCGCCGCCGATTCACCAGACATTTGAAACCGATTCATTTGTTGTTTGTTCTTTTGTGCCGAGGTTGTACGATTATCATCCGCAGGCAATACCTGCACCATATAACCATAGCAATATTGACAGTGATGAAGTATTGTATTATGTGGGAGGTGAGTTTATGAGCCGCAAGCATGTAACAAAAGGAATGATTACACTGCATCCTGCCGGCATTCCGCACGGCCCTCATCCCGGAGCAGTGGAGAAAAGTATCGGCGCCAAAGAAACAAAAGAACTCGCAGTGATGGTAGATACTTTCCGGCCGCTGATGCTTACTAAACAGGCACTCAATATCGAGAATAAAGATTATGTGATGAGTTGGGCGGAGTGAAGAGGTGAATGGTGAATGGTGAATGGTCAATGGTAAATCGTGAATGCTCACATCCCCTCCTTGTAAGGGCAAATGCAGCAAGTTAACTATAATAGGAAAATGGGGTGGGCTTTCAGCTTTAGTGCAAATCCCGGCTTTAATTCCGGCTGTCCTTTGGAACAAGAATAATACTCAACAAAAGAATTACCAAATTTTGGTAATTTAGATAATTTACCTATTTTTGGTAAATGAAAGTTCTTTTAAATCGTAAAATAAACAAATCGTCTAATCTTGTAAACATGTATAGATGATAGTAGAGTTCAACAACGCTTATCTACAGAAAATATTTGAAGGTAAGCAGACGGCTGGAAAGCCAAGGTACAATCAGGAAGTTATCCTGAAATTTAAGAAGACGGTTTTGATGCTAAAGAATACCGAGAGCATCAAAGAATTAAGAAAGTTCAGAGGACTGAACTTTGAGGCCTTAAAAGCTGATTACAAAGGTTATTATTCGGTCAGAGTTGATTATCACTACAGGTTGATTTTAAGTGTGGAGAAAGATTCGGTGGTGATAACAGATGTATTGATAATAGAAGATTTGACAAATCATTATCAATAAGATAATTCAAGATAAAAAGGTTATGGCAGGTTATATAATCGGGTTCACCTGCCATAATCAACTAAATACACCTATACAAACAATACAAATACTATGTCTGATTACAAAGTTGTTAATTCCCGTGGAAAAGAAATCTTTACTGATGTAACGATTCACCCTGGAGAAATTCTTCAAATGGAATTAGCAGCCAGAAATATTAAGAAAACCGAATTTGCAGAATTACTGGGAATGAAGCCCGGACATTTCAGTGAATTGTTACATGGCAAGAGGCATGTAAGTGCAGCTACTGCACTTAAGCTGGAAAAGCTATTGGATATTTCTGCTGAATACTGGATGAGAGTGCAAGTATATTATGACTTATTTATCGAAAGAACTAAAGATTTAGAAGCAGCTTAATCTTACGATAACCCTCATCTCCCGCCATTGCGGGACGGTGGAGAAAAGTATCGGCACTTAAGAAACCAAAGAACTTGCGGTGATGGTGGATACTTTCAGGCCGCTGATGCTTACTAAAGAAGCATTGGAAATTGAGAATGGTGATTATGTGATGTCGTGGGCTGAGTGAGGGTTGTCATCCTGAGTGAAACGAAGGATGGGCTGAGTGAAGGTTGTCATCCTGCCTGTCCCGACACAAGTCGGGAAGCTTGGCGAAGGATGGGGGCAATAACTTTTATCCAACAGCTAACAGCTTCTCTTTTTCGCCAGCTCTGATTCAGGGTTGGTCTTTTTATTAACATGTAAATAAATCTTTTGCCAGTTTTTCTATTGGTATGCTGAAAGAAAATAGCTTTGACAAAAGGGGATAATCAAATAAAAGCCGGATGACAAAACAAAATGAGATAAAAATATTTGAAGACAAAAAGGTAAGAACCGTTTGGGATGCTGAACAGAAAAAATGGTATATATCCATAGTGGATGTAGTGGCAGTTCTTACTGACAGCCCAAATCCCAGAAAGTACTGGAGTGTTCTAAAAACAAGGCTAAAGGCAGAAGGCAGTCAGATGACTACAAATTGTAGTCAACTGAAAATGCAGTCGGCAGATGGTAAGTTTTACCTTACCGACGTAGCCGATACCGAACAACTTTTCCGCCTGGTACAATCCATCCCTTCTCCAAAGGCCGAACCATTTAAACTTTGGCTTGCAAAAGTGGCTACCGAAAGATTAGACGAAATGCAGGACCCTGAACTCTCCATCGACAGGGCACTGGAGCAATACCTTTACCTCGGCTATTCGGAGAACTGGATTAACCAGCGGCTTAAAAGTATTGAGATAAGAAAAGAGCTGACTGATGAGTGGAGAAAGCGGGGATTAAAAGAAGACGTACAGTTTGCAACACTTACCGATATTATTACCAAAGCATGGAGCGATAAAACCACGAAAGAATATAAAGTGCTGAAAGGACTAA
This sequence comes from Chitinophagaceae bacterium, assembly GCA_026785745.1. Classification (GTDB taxonomy): domain Bacteria; phylum Bacteroidota; class Bacteroidia; order Chitinophagales; family Chitinophagaceae; genus JJ008. The sequence continues at coordinate 2,561 of JAJAZO010000025.1, forward strand.
AGAAAGAAAACCTGCGGGATAATATGACTAATACCGAATTGATTTTAAATATGCTTGCCGAGGCATCCACTAAAGATATTTCTGAGGCTACCAATCCCGACACTTTTGAAGACAGTAAGCAAGTAGCAAAACAAGGCGGGCATGTTGCCAGGGTAGCCCGCAAAGAACTGGAAGCCCGGACTGGTAAAAAAGTGATTACCTCTTTAAATGCAAAAACTGCCCTGCAACTGAAACCCTCCGTTACTACGAAGAAGAAAAAAAAATAATGCGAACCTGCTATTCATCTTGAAGCCATCTATAATCTTGCAATAATTATCAGGAAATACTGTGACGAGAGAAAAAGGATTGCATTTAAGAAATATCCTGCCGGCATTCCGCATGGCCCGCATCCGGGGGCTTTTTTTAATAGCTATTAGCTTTTTTTTATGTTCCCAGCTTCAGTTCCCTGATTGGGCTTTCGTTGCGTCGCACTCTTGTACTGCAACAATTCTATTCATCAATTGTTGTAGTAGCCTGCTAGAGCAAAGCGAAACGTTCGGTAATTCTACTCAACTTTGCTTATTTTGTGAGATAAACCATTAGCCTGTTGAGTAAAGAAGCAACCGCCCGAATCAAAATCAACAAACTGCTTGAAGAAGCAGGATGGAGGTTCTTTGACAATGAGGAAGGGCCGGCCAATATACTGCTTGAAAATTATATTAAGATTACTCAGAAAGAAATCGATGCCTGGGGAAATGATTATGAGGAAGTAATAGGAGGCTCATTAGATTTCTTACTGGTTGATACTAACAACAAGCCCTTTTGTGTTCTTGAAGCAAAAAAAGAAAGCCTGCATCCTCTGGTTGCAAAAGAGCAAGCAAGAAAATATGCAAATACAGTAGGTGCTCAGTTTGTCATCCTTTCAAATGGCATTGTACATTACTTGTGGGATTTAAAAAAAGGAAATCCCATAACCATCTTTAATTTTCCTTCGCCTGATGAAATTGGTGCTATTAAAGAATGGAATCCAGACCGCAATGCTTTAGCTAATGAGGTTGTTACTATTGATTATATTGTTACAGTTCAAATGCCTGACTACAAAGTAAGGCCAGGCTGGAATGGTAATGTAGAAAGTAGTAAAGATTTTATCTGGGCGAATGGCCTTCGGTTTCTCAGGAAATACCAGCTATAAGCAATTCAACATTTACAAAAAGCAGTAAGTAAAGGCAAAGACCGTTTCCTTTTTGAAATGGCTACCGGAACCGGTAAAACATTAACTGCTGCAGCAGTTATCCGATTATTTCTTCGTACACAAAATGCAAGACGGGTTTTATTTTTGGTGGACAGATTAGAATTGGAAGACCAGGCATGGAAAGCATTTACC
>JAJAZO010000026.1 GCA_026785745.1 Chitinophagaceae bacterium
ACTGAAGCAGAAAGGGTAAATATGCATGAGCTGGCTTTGTCCATTGTGCTTACTTCACAGGGAATTAGTTTTCTTCATGCAGGTTCCGAATTTTTGCGAAGCAAGAAAGGAGTGGAAAATTCATTTGAGTCGCCTGACAGTATCAACGCTATTGATTGGAGCCTGAAAACGAAAAACAAGTATGTGTTTGATTATGTAAAGGCACTGGTAAAAATGCGAAAAGAACATCCGGCCTTTCGTATGCCTACTGCCAATTTGATTGGTACCACCCTGCAATTTGAAGAAGGTTATCCTGAAGGCATTTTTGCCTATCGGATTAATGGAAAAGCTTCAGGGGATAAATGGAAAATGATATTTATACTATTTAATGGTACCGGTGAAGAAAAAGGCCTTGTTGTACAGGCCGGACAGTACGATGTGGCTGTGTCAGGTAATATTTTTTCAGATGTGACCGGCGGCGGAAAGGATGGTTACCTGAAGTTACAACCATATACCTGTACCATTCTATATGAAAAAGAGTAAGACAATGAAAAATTTACTCACTTTTATTTCCATTTTTATTGTTTTTTCTGCCACTGCACAAAAGGGAGATGAGCTACTTGTTTATTCCATGAAAGGGAATGTGACTGTTATTGAAAACAATAAAGAATCAAGAGTAAAAATTGGAAAAGTATTAAAACCCGGCTCATCAGTAAAAACACAGCGGTTAGCAAAACTGACAATGGTTTGCAAACAAGGTAAACCCCTTACCGTGACGAAGGAAGGGACCTTCCCCGTAACTAAATGGAAAGATTCCTGTACTACCGATCATCATTCTGTTACATCAAAATACTTTCAGTACATATGGGATCAATTATATATCCGCAGTGATGATTATAAACGGGATCACCCGGAAACAGTAGGTGCTGTGGTAAGAAATGAAGCGCCGGTAAGAGGGGTGGAGCAACTGGAAATTGAATTTAATGAAGCATTTGATACCTTGAATTATGCTTCCGGTGCTTTCTCTTTATCATGGACGGCAAATATGGAATATGCCGGTAAATATAATTTTGTACTCTATGATGTAGTAAGTGGAAAATATTTACATGAAGACAGCGTAGCTGGCAATAGTATCCAACTTGATAAAATAAAAAAGTATATGCAGCCCAACAATATTTACGGATGGTCTGTTGCAGCAAGAAAAACAGGAATTTGTAATGGAGGTGTGATAAAATATACAACAATTAGAAAAGTTAACCAGCAGGTTCTTAAACTTCAAAAGGCCATTAATGTGCCTGAAGACCAGGCGGCACAATATTTTCGAGTTGCTTATTTATTGGAAAACAGCCACTACCTCGCCGATGCTTTTGCTTTTTATCAAAAGGCTGCAAATGCAGCTGCTGATGTTGAGTTTTATACAGAGAAGGTAAATGAATTTAGAAAAACATTCCAGCTTGGATTTTTCTAAAATGCAAAACCAAGACTTACTCCGCCCCAACGATGCGTTCTGCCTGTTCGAAATTCCTTACTAAGAAAAGATTGATTATAGCCCAGAAATATTTTTTTAAAATGGAGCACCAACCCTGCATCTGCCTGGAAGGTAATTCTTGAAACATCGCCGGATGAAATAGTGTTAGGGCTTTTCTTGTTGAATATACCTCCTTGCATGGTGGCATCATAACCAATGAAGTTGACCCTGCTCTGTCCGTACAAATAGTATTGTACTTTCTTTTTCTTTTCTGTTATGTAGGGATTATTAAAGTGTCCGGCCATAAAATTGATTCCGCCACCGATCCTGTCATGTAATGTACCAGCTCTTAACTCAGCAGCCCCGTTCAAAAGAAAAGCATCTGTTGCCAGCAGTTTCTTTTCGAGATTCAGTTGATAGTTAAGAATAACATCATTTTTAATTTGATGCTGCCAGCCTATTGGTAATTTATTACCAGTCCACCGGTGAACATTGGTTTGTATTTCTTCTCCTAACGCAGCAGGGCCAATAATGCCAAGGTGAATAGCCGATGACACCTGTTGTTGTTTAGCACTGTTGGAAGAAATGGCAAACATTTTCAACGACATACTTCCTTCAAATGGCCTGTCACCATACAAGATTGTGTTGCTGACAGTACTGGTGGGGGTGTAGCCAAACAAATTAAAGGTGATGCCGTATTTAGTATCGCTGTTCTTTGTTTTGTACAACAGCGTTGCCATTGGAAAGTTCTTGAAAGAAGGATGAACATACTCCAGCGTTATACCCTGTGAATAATAATAATCAGTATTTGTAAAAAAATCGTTGTCGTAGTGAAAACGGAAATAACTTTTTGTATTTACATTCCTGAAAGTAGAAGTATTGTTAATTAATTGAGCAGAAATATTTAAGCCAATCATTATTGCAGCAAAAGACGTTATTGACTTTTTAACCTGTAACAACATAGAAAACATACGATGACACAGAGAGAACAGATTTTTTTACTATACAAGAGAAGTGTTGTTGCAAAAACTAATAGTATCGAATGAAAAAAGCCTCCATCGGGAGGCTTTACATATTTTAATAACGATTTCTATCCCGGTTATATCCACCATCACTACCACCTTTGTTGTAGCCTCCGCCTCCACCGCTTCCACCGCGGTATCCACCACTATTTCCACCGCCACGGTATCCGCCACCGCCGCCTGAACCACCGCCACCCTGACGGTCCTCAGCTCTTTTCACTACCAACGGCTTTTTACCAAGCGAAATATCATTGAGGTGTTCAATAGCTTCTTTTGCTTCGGCTTCCACCGGCATTTCTACAAAACCAAAGCCCCGGCTTTTTCCTGTTTCCCTGTCCATAGAAACTTTTGCAGATGCAATGGTGCCAAATTTTTCAAATATTTCTTCTAACTCAGCGTCATCAAGATCATAGGGTAATCCGGCAACAAAAAGTGTCATGCTATTATTATTTTTACAAATGTAATAAACTTATCCCGTTATCTCTTAATTGACCTTGTACACAAGGGCTGTTTCATATCAATTTCCTTCCCGGTCAAAATAACGGCCACCTATGTATCCGGCTAAACCACCAGCTACAGCACCAAATGCTATCCACATTGGAACGCCATCTGTAGCAAAATAGCCAATGGCGGCACCTAAAATAGTGCCAACCAATGCGAAAGTACCAGTTACTTTCCCTCTTTTTGATTTGGATGAAACACCCTCATTATTGTGTTGGTATTGCCGGAGATGCTCTTTGTGCTTCTTGCGGTGGTGTGATCTGGCCATTTTTATTTTGAAGTTAAAGAATGGCTGGATAAAAAGTCATGATCTGCACAAAAAAACCTGTACAAATAAAATAATGGCTAAACTATCTGCTCAGTAATTTCTGCTTCAGGCTTTGCGGTAGGCCTGCTTATATTTTATGGAGAGATTGCCGGGATTGCAGAGAAGATTACTTATTTTTTTTAGACTGCTTTGCCGACTGGGGTTTGAGCATTGTAGTTTTCAGGCTATCTATTTCATCCACGTCGGGCATTTTTCGTTGCTGGTAGTCACCAAATATATCATAACACAGATGACCTGCATCATAAATGGCCCGGTTAAATTTATTACCCAGTATGATGATAGTAGCCCTTTCATCAATCAATCTTGCAAACACGGCATTAGAGCCATGCCATTTACCAAAATGATACACTACTTTTTTACCATTGGGTAATAATTGCAGCCGCCAGCCTAATCCATAATTGTGAACAGAAGGTTTTTCAAAACTATAAGGTGCAAATGCAGAATCAAGCAATGGTTTTTGTAGTACCTGGTCAGTATATAATGCCTGGTCCCATTTTAATAAGTCCTGCGGGGTAGTGTAAATGTTTTTATCGCCATAAGTCGCATCCAGAAAATCATACTCCCAATAAACATTTTTGTTGGTGAAAGTAGGAGTAGCTGTTAACGTATCTTTTAAAGTAAATACAAACGTATTTGTCATTTGCAGTGGTTCAAAAAAATGCTGCCGCATATAAACAGGATAAGTAAGGCCACTAATTTTTTCAATAATCAATGCCAGCAGCACAAAATTGGTGTTGCAATAGCTGAACCTGCCACCGGGTGTGCCTGTTGGATCTGGCTTTTTATCATACATCATTTTCAACACATCCTGATTGGTGGCATATTGCCGGTTCCATTTTTTATTTGGCAGTATTCCCCACTTATTATTGCTCATAAAGTAGAGGTAATTTGGTATGCCGCTTCTATGTGTCAGCAACATTTTTACAGTAACCCCATGATAAGGAAAGGCAGGGAAGAATTTTTCCAATGAATCATCCAGCGATAATTTATTTTCCTGCACCATACGAAGAATGGCGATGGCAGTAAATGTTTTTGAGGTGGAAGCAATATGCAATGGGGTGGTACTGGTAAGGCTATCTTTTTTACGAAGATCAACTTTGCCCATATATTTTTCATAGATCACATCACCATCTTTGGCGATAAGTATGCCGCCGTTGAAGCCTGTATTAAGCAGACCGGTATCCAGGAAAGCACTGAGCTGGCGATAATAATTCCTGAATTCTTTTTTACTGAGTTTTTGAGGTGTAGGAGGATAATACTGTAATGAATCAGCCTCAGGTTTTTTATTCCGGGAAGATGAATTACAGGCAATAATC
>JAJAZO010000027.1 GCA_026785745.1 Chitinophagaceae bacterium
ACTTACTACCGACTCAACTACCTGGCTTTATTTACCGGATAATGGGCAGTTAGCCATTGGTGAAAATAAAAAACCCCAGTTTTCATTCATCCGTTATGTAAATGAAACAGAAGACAAAACAGACGGCAGCGAAAGTACCATTACAAAAGCTGGCGGCGGTGGCATCCTGCACTTTTTAGTTACTTATGATACAGATGAACGAAAAATTGCCAGGGCAGAAGCAAAATTGAATGAATTGTTTTCAGGGCAACGCATAAAAATAAGGGGACCAATAATTTTTAAAGAAGGTCGGTATGCTCTGGTATCAAAAATAATTAATCCGGATAATGGGCAGCAAGAAAAAAAATTGCTTTCAGTAGGTGCTGCACCCGTATTACAGGGATCAAGAATTGCCCTCTCTTTTGAAATGGATCCTGTACGTTCAAAACTGTTGTTAGAAAGTTTGAAAATGCCCACCCCAGATGTATCTATTGTATTTGATATGACTTTCGCCGGTTTGATGGATGCGTATAAAGCTAAACTTACTGTGGACTGGACAGAGGTACACAAGATCAATAAAACAGGTGGTGGCCTTAAAATATATTATATAAGTACAGATATTGAAAAAGAGTATGAAATGTTGCGCCGCACCGGTGCCATCAAACTGGAAGTAGAAGGCGAAGATGTAAACATGGAAAAAATAGTAGATGGCGCCTATGTAAAACTCCTGGAGATGATGTATCAAAAAATAGAACCCGAGCAGTTGCCAAAAGAAGACCAGGGTGCTGCCGGGGATTTATTAACTAACCTGCTTAATGATAAAGCTACCTTTTCGGGTAGTGGTTATTCTCCTTTTGGTGCACACTTTACTTACAAACGAAAAAGCACCCAGACCAGCGGCTCAAGCATTTTGCACTTCAACAGCCGCAATTCTACCGAGCGGCACCATTACATCACTTTCAACATTGGTAATTTTTATACGAAGTATGGAGAAGGCGATGAGTATATCAGAACAGTTTCATTGTTTGATGGTGAAACGCAGGTACGCCATATTGCAGTTGGAGTGGATGGTGACCTGCTGCCCGAGTTAGCAAGGTTGATAAACAATGTAACGGTTAAACTCCGAAAGAACCATCAGAACGGCACCGTAACAATGAAAGAAGTAAACATAAACCCGCAGATAATAAATAACGACAATAAAATAGAATTGAATTATGGTGCCGTGGGAGATACAGATCGTATTGCGTGGTTTGATTATGATTATAATGCACAGTTTAGTTTCCGTGGGGGAAAAAGCTGGGAAACCGGCTGGCAACTCAACAATACTTCAATGATAAATCTGCTGACACCATACGAAAGAAAAAAAATAGAGCTGGAAGGAAATGCCGACACATTGCTGGCAAAAAATGTACGGGCAGTAACAGTAAAAGTGGAGTATCCTTTTTTTGATGGTATAAAAACGGTAGAAGAAATTGTAAGACCTGCACTGGATAAAGGTATAAAGAGTTTTGAAATAACACTTCCGGCAGGAAAGCACACTTATAAGTATACAATACGATGGACATTGAATAATGGCACTATTAAAACAGCCAGTGGAGAAACTGATATGGGTATATTATTTATTGATGGAGTGCCAAAAAATTGAACGAAAAAATAATAAATATAAATTCAGAAATATGACACACACACATTTTTCAAAGAAGTGTTGCATAAAGCTCCTTTTAGTAGTATGCATTTTTACTTTCTCCTTTAATTCGTATTCCCAAAACCTTGACTATAATAGCAAGGTAACGTTTGCTCTTACAGATGGGAGCAGTATAACCCTGTATGCCCAGTTATCAGGGTCAGGAAGTACGGCTGTTCCATCAAAAAATTATTACTACTTACCGACACAGGTACAATTAGCCAGAGATGCACAAACACAGGTGCCGGAATTTTTATTTCTAAAATATATTACCGACCAGCGGGAAGACCAGGGTGGTGTAAGTGGTGCATTAATACATTTTTTAATGCAGGTAAAGTTTACCCCGCAGCAATTAGCCGAAATACAGTCAAAATTGGTAGCTAAAGTACCCGGTGCATTGGTAAAAGGACCGGTAAATCTTTTTGCTACTGGTGATGCCAACAGTTTCACCATCACATCGGCCATTGTAAACACTACCAGCGGCATGACGAAAAGCCTCGTTACATCGGGTAAGGCTCCACTTCAGGAAGGTGGAAAGATTGCAGTTGCATCCAACCTGGATAAGAATGGCGCACAATTATTAGCTGCCACATTTGAAAAAACAAGTTCCATAACAGACCTGAGTTTAAACCTGTTTTACAAATATTACCTGGTGATGAACGGATTGAAGGCTAAGTTTACCATTGATTATAAAAAAATACATGAAATAAACAGGCAGGATTCAATAAATGCAAAAAGGGAAAGAGGAGGTTGGTGGTTATGGTCGTATGATAAATCACAAACATGGACAGAAATACATACCATGTATGAACGGCTGGTCGAAAAAAAGGCAATAACAATTGAAATAACTGAAGGCGAGGGGGTTTCGCCTGAAAAAACAGCCAAAATAACAGAAGCACTTTTTCAACTGTTTCTTACCTCCGTAGCAACGCCAGCCACTACACAACCGCAAGCCCCTACTATGACAGAGCAAGAAAAACAAAACCTGCCGGGGAAAAATACAGCCCGCAATTACCAACTCAACATCATTACTAATAAAAAATTAACAGAACAAAGAAAAGACGTAATCACCCTGAATTACAATTTTGCAATGCCTATGGAGCTCTCTATCACGCAAAACCTGAAATCATTTTATGATGCTGCCAGGGATAATCCAAAATGTATTGGCAATGTTATATTAAATGATGAATTCTATAAACGGATGGATATGCAGTTTGTGCTGGATGGTGAAGCCGTTGATATGTTTGAAAAAGAAATAAATTATGCCAACGTAAAAGCAAGAAGAAAAAGTACTACCGGCAGTGGTTACGTTGAAATCGGTGATCATACTTTTAACCGTACCAATGTAGCCGATAAAGGAACTGTAGCTGTTATTACTCATGCACCCGGCGCTGGTGCCAACAGGGAAATGTTTGAATACAAAACACAATGGAGTATGAAAGGCGGTTTTGTATATCCTGCAGAACCAAAATGGCAACAAGGACAAATGACGGCTATAACAGTTGCCCCGCCAGTATCGCCCCGCCTGGTAGAGTTTGAAGCCGATCTTGAAAAATTAAAAGCGTCTGACATTACCCGGGCCACCCTACAGGTACGATATTCAAAATTTGGGCAGGAAATGGAAGAGAACCTGCAAATATCACCAGTACAGGCACAGGCATTGGTGAACAAAACAATTTATACTGATAAAGATACAAGGGGCTATGTGTACCGTCTTATTTTCAACCATGCTACCGAAGGTAAGCTGGCGTTGCCATGGAGTGCAAAAATTAATGACAACTATGTATATGCGGTAATACCCGATGATTTTTCTAATAAAACATCCGAACTTTTTATAAAAGCTATTGATGCAGCTAAAACCATCGTAACGCCTGGCCCTGATGGGAAAGTGACAACTGACAAAGTGCTGGATCAGTTTAAAGATCTAATTTGAGCAACCAAAACAAATTGATGAACTCATCACTATACATTAACACAGATACTATGAAAAAGAAAATTATCATACCCTTTTTAATGGCTATGTGCCTGCTGTTTCTTACAAAAGGCTATGCACAAAGGGAATTTGTACAACAGATAATATTGGATAAACCAGTTACGGCGGGTAAGTTAAAAGTATTTCCGGGTGTTTACAATGATTCCAACAGTTACTATTATCTCCCTAATAAACTTCGCATGGCACAGGATGATAATAGCAAGCCAAAATTTCTTTTCCTGTACTATGTTACCAATGTTAGCTCCGGTGATGCTGAAGAAGTTGCCAGTATGGGCAAAACAGGCGGCTATGTTCACCTGGTGGTAGGTCTTCATGTGCTTCCTGAAGAACTGGACGAAGCAAGACAGGAATTAAAAAAAATTAATCCAAAAGGGGTGATTAAAGGGCCTGTTATCTATCGTAGCGGAACCATGGCATTGGTAACCAAAAGTGTTATCACCAATAGTTCTGGATTAAGTGCTGACCCTAACCAAAAACGAGTGCTTGGCATTGGCCCGGCACCGGTTATGGAGGGAGATAATATTGCGGTATCGTTCATACTTGATTCGCTGGATGCAAAAATAATGTGGGAGTCATTACAGATGCCCATTCCGGATATTTCCTTTAATCTGAATATGACACTGGCCGGATTTCTATCGCCACTAAGCGTTACGATTATAATGGATTGGGATAAGGTGTATAAGCATAAAATCTTCAATGCTGGTGTAGCTACCCCCATTCTAAAATCGGAGATAGGGATTGCTTCGCAGGATCTGAAAGAAACGGGTGCCATAAAAGTAATCCAGGTGGGTGAAGACCCCAACCTGCAAAAATTCCAGGATGTAATTACCAGCAAACTGCTGGATATGTGCTTTGTCACCTTTGGAGCCGAGGGATCTCCCAACTGGGCTGAACTCGCCAAACCGATGAATGATGGAAAAAGTTTTTTAGACAGGGCTTCGGATGAATTAACGAAAGAAACAGCAGCCGTAGAAAGAAGGAACAAGGAAACCAGGGATGATAACCTGAAGGAAAGGCAGTATGCGGATGAAGAAAACCGGAAACGAAGGGCAGAAAATGATTTGCG
>JAJAZO010000028.1 GCA_026785745.1 Chitinophagaceae bacterium
CGTATTGGAAGGAAGTGTCCGTCGTCAAGGCAATACACTCCGCATCACTGCCCAGTTGATCAATGTAAACGATGGGTTTCATCTCTGGTCGGAACGATACGACCGGGAAATGGATGACATCTTTGCTATACAGGATGAGATTGCATTTGCTATTACTGAAAAACTAAAAATCACTTTACGGGAAAAAGAAAAAGCGATTATCAATAAAAACCCGACTGACAATCATGAGGCTTATGACCTGTATTTAAAAGGCCGGTTTTATTTTAACAAGCGGGGACCGGGTTTAATCAAGGCACTTAAATTTTTTGAGCAGGCCTTACAGAAAGATCCGGAACTTGTTCTGGCTTACACCGGCATGGCTGATGCTTATTGCATCCTGGCTTTGTATTGTGTAATCCCCCCGCATGATGCTATGCCCAAGGCAAGACAATATGCAGAAAAGGCGATTCAACTTCAATCTTCTCACACAGAAGCTTACAGTGCCCTGGGTTTTATCAGTACTTTTTATGACTGGAACTGGGTGGAAGGGAAAAAAATATTTCAACATGCCCTTTCGATCTCTGCTGATTATGCACCAGCTCACTATTGGTATAGCTATTACCTCTCTTTTATAGACAGGAATTATGAAGAAGCCATCAATCATGCAAAAATAACCGCAGATGTCCTTGAACCGTTAGTACCAATATCTCATCATATATTATCCATCATGTATATCAATGGAGGCAAATTTGAGGAGGCACTGGAGGCAAGTAAAATGGCCATTGAACTGGATGCAAGTTCCTTCCCGGGTTACAGGGGTTTAGGTTTAAGTTTAGCGGGACTAAATAAATATGAAGAAGCCATTGAGGCATTTAAAACTACCGTGCAGCTTTCATCCAGACAATCAATATCATTGGTTGAATTATCCTGGGCCTATTCATTAACAGGTAATATTACTGAATGCCAAAAAATAATGGATGAATTAATAACCCGTTCCCAGACAGAATATATCGCTGGAATTTTTTTGTGTTGCGCCGCCTATTTTTCAAAACATGAAGATGAAGCCATCCGGTATATGGAACAGGCATTTGAACAACAGGATTGCACACTTCCATGTATAAAGGTATATCCGCTTGGCGACTTCATGAGAACCGACCCCCGTTTTCAACCATTTCTTAGAAGAATGAATTTCCCGGATTAATTTTGTATTGTTCAAATACTAACCCCCTATGCCTGTTTCTTCTTTTTTACTTATACTTCTTTTTACTACCACCTCCTTATTTTCTGTGGCCCAGGATCCGAAAACAGAAAACGAACAAGCCAATATGTACCAGGTTATTGAAGGCCAGATAAACAATTTATTCAAAGCGAGGGGTTTGTCTGCTAAAGAAATTGATGAGCAATTAGAAGAATACCGTGGTAATAAAATATTATCCAACGATCAGTTGGCTTTGATCTTACAAAAGTTATATCCCTCCGATGCCGGCATTGGCATACTCTTATATTTTTTTAACAACGATACACTTCAACGGGTATTTATGGTTCCCGGCAGAGTGATTGAACAGAAAGTAATTGCTATAAAAAAACAACAGTTATTACAACTTAGCAACGATTTTAACCAGGTATTGTCACTCTACAGCAAATCGAATAGCCGGATGCCGAGGCGAAGAGGAACAATTGTAACCAATCAATCAACAACGCCGGGGCTTACTTATGCCGGTGTGATAAAAAAAGCAACAGAACTTTTATTGCCAGTAAGTTTTGATGAAACTTATAAACATCTGCTGATTATTCCTGCTTTAAATATCGGAACCATACCTTTTCATTTGCTCAAACCTTACAGGAATGAAAATCTGTTGATTGACAAATGCAGCTTCACTATTGTACCTACCCTGCTTGATATAATCGGTCTGCGGGCAAAAATTTTAAAAAGGGGCCACTATAAAGTTGATATGCAAAGCAACTTCGACAGCAAAGCCAATGATGAGATCAACAGAATGAAACTGATAATGAAGAATCCGCTGTTTATCAGCAATCCTGCCTATCCCACTACTACTGATTTTATATTCCCTGATTTGCCCGGTGCAAAAAAAGAAATAGCCAATGCAAAAATGTTTGCCAAAGATTTTAAATTATTTGAAGGCAAAGCAGCAGTAAAGGATAGTGTATTCAAATATATCCGCCAGGCTGATGTGGCCTACTTTGCCACACATGGAATTGCTGATGAAAAGGAACCCATGGAAAAAAGTTTTTTGGTATTAAGTGGAAAAGATCCTTTTCTCACTGCAAAAGACATCATGGAATTCAGAAAGACAGACAGACATTATAAAGGCTTTCCCGAACTGATCATTTTATCCGCCTGCCAGACAGGTTTAGGTAAAGCAATGGAAGCTGGAGTAGCCGGACTGGCCCGTAGTTTCTTATTAGCTGGCAGTAACCATGTCATTATGAGTTTATGGAATGTAGATGATGAAGCGACTGCCTTCCTGATGAACCGTTTTATCTATCACTTGCAGCAGCCCAACCGCTTTATGCCTTCAGAGCCGTTGCGGTTGGCCATCTTAGATACAAAAAAGAAGTTTCCTAACCCTGCTCAGTGGGCAAGCTTTTCTTTATTCGGAATTGATTATTGAAGTTATCTAATTAGCAGGCACAATATTAAATCCCACACTAAAAATAGTTCCGTTCTGTGCGGTATTCACTTTAGTTTCTGTTCCCCTGGTACCACTTCCATTCACTTTTGAGTTTTTAAATATTTTAGCCATATTATTCAGCACCCCACCTGCTCCACGGCTTTGCCCATCATTCGCATCATCGGTAAGAATATCCTCCAGGTCAAGCTTTTCGCCTGAAAGGAATACTTTCAGAGTCTCTTCTCCATACGGCGGCCATATTTTTATAGACAGATTCTTTAGCAACAGCGAATCACCTTTATTTACCGTACAATCTTCTGCCCTTACCGGTGCCGGGTATCCATCTTTATCTTTCAGGTTTTTGTTTGGCAATACCGGGTTTATTTTACCATCAGGTTGCACATCCACTACGTTGATAAAAAATTTCTTATCGCCGGTATTGGTAATTTTCAGAAAGACCTCATCTCCTTCCTTCAACTCTAACCCGGTAAGTTTTGTGCGGGAGGCCAGTTTTGTATAATCAACATTCTTATTGTCATCAAGAAAAACAATTTCTACTTTGGCTGATAATCCCTGCTCATTAAATTTCAAGTTTTGTAAATACTGAAACCGGTCAAACCGCTTTAACGTTTCTTTCATAGTAGCTGTATCAGACAAGGAGAATGTTTCAGTGCCAAATGAAATACCGCTGTTGGCATATTTATAAATCCATGCATCGGCTGAACCAGATGTGTCAAGATACAGGCCACCATTGCTGTTGAGTTCCACTAATTGAAAATCTTTAAAAGCAGTTTGCACCTGTGCAGCAGCACCCGGAATACTGTTATTTACTTTTAGTTTAATTTTTTTATTGCCATAAGACAATTCTGTAACAAATGCCCAGGGAGATTTTTTAAATAGTTCCAGGTCAGGTTTACTCAACTTCACAGACGAAGAAAAATTTCTCACGGTAGTTACTGTGCCCTTTTGTAAGGGTTGTTTATCGGAAGGATCAACAGTACCTGCAGGATAAAAGCTAACCACCGAACCAACCGTTACACCTGACACCGTGCCGCCATTTATTTCAATTACATCTTTATTGCTTTTTGCCGGCATCACCGTGAAATAAGCTTTTTGTTTTATGTACTTACCGCCAAATAATTCCCGGTCTGTTCCATCGCCTTCCAGTACTGGTTTTTGTTTAGGAGATTTTTCCCGCATGATACTTTCAATAGAAGCAAACAAACTTCTGTAACTGGTAGTTCCTTCTAACGTAGATAAGGCTTTGCTAAATGCATACGACAATGAGCCGACTGCTTTCCTGTTTTCATCAATCGTTTCATAGTTCAGTTCCTGTGCCTGTGCACCTGATAAAACAACATAAGTGGCTGCATCTGATTTCAGTTTTAGTTTTGTCCCTTCTTTAAATACACCGGCTTCGTCTTTTGCAGGTGCATTTTTACCATCAAATTTACTACTCACCATTGGTGCTTTAGATCCCCGGACTACGGCAGTACCAGGGCCTCTTGTGCCTGTACCAGAATGACAGGCATCCAGCAGCACCAATAAATCTCCTTTGCTACCAAGGTTATTCCTGATGGCCGTAACTTTTTCGCCAAACTTATCATCTCTGAAATATCCCGGTGCATATTTTTGAAACTCTACCGGGTTGCTGTTGTAAACTGCATCATAAGGCACAATGGCCTCATCCAGTTTGTCCATTTCATCATCGCCATCATCTTCCAACTGCTGACCATGAGAAGAAAAATGAATTACTACCACATCACCGGCACCTGAACTTTGCGCCAATTTATCCAAAGCCTTTTCTATACCATCTCTGGTAGCAGCCTCATGTTTTAATACCGTAATGTTTTGTGATGGGAAATTTTGTTTTGCCAGTGCTTCCTGTATTAGGAGTATATCATTATCAACATTAATTTGCGACCATTTCGTTTTGGCAAAATCATAATTACCAATGGCTACGATTAAAGCTCTTTTTGTTTGTGCCTGAACACTTCCATATACAAAAAGTGAGAATACCAAGAAGAGAGGAAAGCTTTTTTTCATATACAGGTTTTATAGTGTGAAAACAGTGTTCACTTATAATTAAAGTATGTAAGATACTCTATTTGCTGCCCAATTGACCATACCATGAGAAGGGTATATTTGTACAAGGGGAGCCGTCAAAATTTATACAGGTCATTAAGGTTTATCAAAAAAATCTGTCATATACCCTGCTAACGGTATGAAAAATACAAAAAAAAGTTCGTAAAATTGTTGTCAGAATCAGGAATAATAGCAGAGCTTGTGTATATAAGTAATTAAATAAACGTTTTAACCACTAAACTAATAACAAACTAATGAAAAAAACAATTCTTGGCCTCTTCGCAGTTGGATGCATGCTGTTAGCTTTTTCCTCTGCCACATATGCACAAAAAAAGGTAGCCAGAAACGTAAAGGCAAAAACTGTTGATGCAAGCCGTGGCTCCAATACAAACATAAAATCTGAAGCACCCACAACAGATGTAGCAGAAAGTAAAGCAAGAGGGGCTTCTTGCAGCATTTATTTTTCTAACTACACTGGCTACTATGTCAACATTTATGTAGATGGTTATTACAGGGGCCAGTTATCTCCCTGGGGTGGCGGTACCGTAGTGGTAGGTGATGGCTATACATCTATCTATTGTATTACTGCAGGTAAAACACTGGAATGGTCTGATACCGGTAACTGTTTTGGTTCGTATACATTCAAACTATACCCGTAACTTTTCAACTATAAAATAAAAAAGCATCCGTCGCTACGGATGCTTTTTTATTTTCTGGTAAATATGTTACTCTCCTTTATTTACCACCACTTTACTTTCCAGCACCACTTTCCGGGGAATATTCTCATCAGCCCCTTTTGATTGAATGAGCTGTAACAAAATATCCGTTGCTTTTTCTGCCTGCTGGTAAGGAAATTGTTCTACTGATGCCAGCGGCGGATCATCAAGATAACTGGTGATGGGGAGATTAGCATAGCTCACAAAGGAAATATCTTTATTGATCTTCAGCCCTTGGTTACGGGTGCACCTCGTAGCTTCCAATGCCACATAATCATTAAAGGCAATAACAGCAGTAGGCCGGTTTTTTAATGCCAATAGTTTATGC
>JAJAZO010000029.1 GCA_026785745.1 Chitinophagaceae bacterium
ATATGATCCCATTACAAAGCGATACTATATCGTTGAAAAAATAGGTAATAAGTATTACCGTACTCCCACTTCTTTTACCATGGATGAGTTTGTGCGCCTTCAGGGAAGAAAAGACGAAGAGGATTATTTCAAGAAAAGAGCCGCCATGCTTGGTAATATGAACCGGCGGATATTCAAACCCAAGTTTAAGGTTTCGGATGATCTGTTCAACCGCATCATGGGTGTGGGGCCAGATGGAAAAGTAAAGATTGATATAAAGCCATCCGGCTATGTGGATTTTCTTGCCGGCTACCAAGGCCAGAACATTAAGAATCCTACGCTGCCGGAAAGGGCAAGAAGAAATGGTGGATTTGATTTCGACATGAATTCGCAGTTGCAGGTAGATGCCAACATTGGCTATAAATTGAATTTGCCTATTAATTATAACACCTTAGCCAATTTTAATTTTGAGAACCAACTGAAATTAGACTACCAGGGCAAGGATGATGAGATATTAAAAATATTCCAGGCAGGTAATACCAATTTTGCCTCCAAAGGAACATTAATACCCGGTGCTCAATCGCTGTTTGGATTAAAAACACAGTTACAGTTTGGTAAATTATTTATTACTACGGTGCTGGCCAATCAACAATCACAACGCCAGACACTAGGCTTAGCCGGTGGTACTTCATCACAGAATTTCGTTATCAAAGCTGATGAATATGATGAGAACCGCCACTTCCTGATGTCACAATATTTCCGCAAAAATTTTAATACGGCCATGAAAAAACTACCGGTGGTTAGTTCTCCGGTACAGATATTACGATTAGAAGTATGGGTAACTAACAGAAACGGTGCCACTACTGATACAAGAGATGTGGTGGGATTGATGGATCTGGGAGAAAATATTCCGTTCAGTCCTTTATGGACAGGCTCTGCCAATCCTTTCCCGCAAAATGCTTCCAATAATCTTTATTCAACATTAATAGGAAATCCCAATGCCCGTAACTCATCCTTAGTTCAATCTACATTAACCGGCCTGGGAATGCAGCCAGTTCAAGACTTTGAAAAAACATTTGCCCGCAAACTACTTCCCTCTGATTATTCTTTTAATCAGCAAATAGGGTTTCTTTCATTGAATCAACCGTTGCAACCTGATGAAGTGTTGGGTATAGCGTTTCAATATACTTACAATGGAAGGGTGTTCCAGGTGGGTGAGTTTTCAACAGACGTAACACCAGATACTTCCGGTGCCTCTCAACGGGTCTTGTTCCTTAAATTATTAAAAGCAACATCACAGCGGACCAACCTTCCTATCTGGGATCTGATGATGAAGAATGTATATTCAGTTGGCTATGGCCAGTTGGAAAGACAAGATTTCAAATTGGATATTGTTTACGAAGAGCCCAGCTTGGGAGAGAAAAGATATTTACCGCTTGACAGTGTTATTACTGCATATAATGGACAACCGATACTTCAATTGGTAAACCTTGACAGGTTGAATAATCAGAATGATCCGCAACCAGATGGGGTGTTTGATTATTTAGAGAGTTTTACAGTTATCTCTCCGCAGAGCCGTATCATTTTCCCGGTACTGGAGCCGTTTGGTCACGACCTTGATTATGTCTTTTCTAATCAAGACCGGCGAAACCGGTACTTGTTTTACCCGTTGTATGATACTATTAAAGCCATTGCACAAACGTATGCCAATCTCAACCGGTTTAAGTTAGTCGGCAAGTCTAAATCTTCCGGCACTTCTACTACGGGCAATGGCATGGGGATAGCTGGTAATGGTACCGTAGCAGGCGGCAATACCAGTAGCGATTACCAGTTGGGATATAATATTCCCCGTGGTTCCGTGTCAGTAACAGCAGGCGGACAAACACTACAGGAAAATGTTGATTATGAAATCAACTATGACCTGGGAACATTACGGGTTACTAACCAGGCCATCATAAATTCTGGTATCCCCGTAAATATCCAATTTGAAAATAGCGGAGCGTTTGGCTTTCAACAAAGAAGTTTCCTTGGTCTCCGGCTTGATTATATCGCCAATAAAAAATTGACAATGGGCGGTACAATTGTACGCCTGAGTGAACGGCCTTTCTTTGTAAAACAATCTTATGGTGATGATCCGATAAGAAATGCGATGTATGGTGTTGATGTGGATTACCGGAGTGATTTACCCCGTCTTACAAAATGGTTGGATAAATTACCGTTTTATTCTACCAAAGCCATGTCATCTGTTACCGCTTATGCCGAAGCAGCGATACTTGATCCCGGCCATCCAAGACAAATTAATGGTACAGATAAAACAGGCCAGATTTATATTGACGATTTTGAAGGAACCAAAGCGGCTATTGATCTTCGTTTTCCCTTAATTAACTGGGCACTGGCTTCCATTCCACAGGGTAATAATGGTCCCGGTGGCGTTAGCCCATTGTTTCCGGAATCAGCATTTACAGACAGCCTTGTCAGCGGATACAACAGGTCAAAAATTGCCTGGTATAATATTGAAACAATATTACAGGAGAAAAGTGCCTCTAATAATCCGCTCAAGGGCAACCTGGCAGAATTGTCAAAACCTGAAACAAGACAGGTATTACGTAAAGAAATATTTCCACTCGTCAGTGTCAATCTTGGCGAAGGATTGCTAACAACTTTTGACCTCGCATTTTATCCAAAAGACAGGGGGCCTTATAACTATGAGTATAGAAACTCAAGAGTAAATGCCAATGGAAAATTAATCAATCCTAAACAATCATGGGGTGGATTGATGCGCAATATTGACCAGACCGATTTTGAAACCAACAACGTAGAGTTCATTGAATTTTGGTTGCAGGATCCGTTTATTGAAAATAATGCAAACCCAACCGGGGGTAAATTATATTTTAACCTCGGTAATATTTCAGAAGACATATTAAGGGATGGCCAACGGCAATATGAAAATGGGTTAAGAACACCTACCAATAATGCCGCATTGGACTCCAGTACCAAATGGGGACAAACACCTTCCAATCCTTTGCAGGTTACCAATGCTTTCAGTAATGAACCAAGCGACAGAGTTTACCAGGACGTGGGCTACGATGGTTTGCAGGATGTTGATGAAAAAAGAAGGTTTAAAGCTAATTATTTAGACCAGCTATTAGCCCTTTATGGAGCCAATTCTCCAATATATCAAAATGCATTGCTTGATCCATCAGCAGATAATTTTAAACCATACCGTGACCCAAGTTTTGATGTAAATCCAATTACCGGTATTTTACAACGGTATAAAAACATTAATAATCCGCATGGCAATTCACCTATCAATGATAACTCCCAGTTTGTAAATGCCTTTACTCAATATCCTGATGGAGAAGAACTGAACCGGGATAACACCATGAATGAGGTGGAAGAGTATTTTCAATATGAGGTTGACATTAGAAAGAACATGCAGGTGGGGTCAAACTTTATTACCGATAAAAGGGTAGTAACAGTAAACCTTGCCAATAATACCAGCCGGCCCGAAACATGGTATCTCTTCCGCATTCCGGTTTCACAATACAACCTGAAAGTGGGCAATATACCTGACCTTAAATCGATTCGTTTCATCCGGATGTTTTTAAACGGATTTGATGATTCTGTGGTGATGAGGTTTGGTAAATTAGAACTGGTGCGTAACCAATGGCGCAAATTCAGGAACGAGCTTGATACAACTGGGATGTACACCTTTTTGCCAACACCCGACCCTACTACTGTAAACGTACTGGCAGTTAATATCGAAGAAAACGATCAGCGTCAGCCGATAGCTTACCGCATACCACCTGGTATAGAAAGCCAACAACAAATAAGCAACAATAACGTACCTATTTTTCTGAACGAGCAGGCTATCAGTGTGCAGTTATGCGGACTTCAGCAGAATACTGCCAGGGGTATTTTCAAAACATTCAACCTGGATATGCGGCAGTTTGGAAAATTGAGTATGTTTATCCATGCTGAATCGGTACAGGGCTTTCAGCAGATAGCAGACGGAGACATCAATGGTGTTATCAGGATTGGAAATGATTTCTCCGGCAATTATTATGAGATAAAAATTCCGTTGAAAATAACATTGCCGGGTACAACCGACTCATTAAAGATATGGCCCAAATTAAATGACCTGGACTTTGACCTTGACGAACTAACTGACCTTAAATTCAGAAGAACCAAAGCTGGTGTTCAACCTTCAAAATATTATAAAGAAGTAAGACCCGACGGAAGAACCTATGGCATCATTGGAAACCCCAATCTTGGTGAAGTAAGAGGGTTATTACTCGCTGTTGAAAACGTCAGACAAGAGTCGGCCTGTGCCGAAGTCTGGTTTAATGAACTCCGGTTTTCAAAACTGGATGAAGAAGGTGGCTGGGCAGCATTGGCCAGGGCCGATATAAGGCTGGCCGACTTAGGTACTCTTTCTGTTAGTGCTACTGCAAAAAGCCACGGCTTTGGCCCATTAGAAGGCAGGCTGATTGACAGGCAGCGGGAAGATGTTTATACATTAGATGTTTCTGCCAATATTGAAGCCGGTAAATTGTTTCCTAAAAAATTGGGATTGCAGATACCTGTGTATGCCGGCATCAGCCAGATACATAAAACACCAGAATATGATCCCTATGCGCTGGATCTGAAAATGAAAGATGTGTTGAAAGCAGCCCCCGGCGATAAAAAAGATTCTATCCTTACTGTTTCAAAAGATGTTACCACTATCAAAACCGTTAACCTGACGAATGTAAGAAAGTTAAAGACGGATGGTAAGAAACCTAAGATATGGAGTATCACCAATTTTGATTTCAACTATTCTTATATCCAGACACTGAGCCATAACCCTCTGATAGAAAGAGATGAACTAAGGCGTACCCGTGGAGCATTGGGTTATACTTATGCATTACAGACAAAACCTTTTGAACCATTCAGGAAACTGATCAAATCAAATTCAAAGTGGTTGGCATTGATTAAAGACATCAACTTAAATTATGCACCATCACAAATTTCTTTTAAAGCAGATGTATTCCGCCAGTTTGGTGCTACCAGGGTAAGAAACGTAGGAGGCGGTCCGTATAAAATACCAGAGACCTTCAACAAGTACTTTACTTTCGACAGGTATTATATCATGCAATGGCCGTTAACCCGTTCTATTTCCATTGATTTTATGGCTACTAATAATGCCCGGATAGATGAACCGTTTGGCCACATTGATGACAAAATAAAAAAGGATTCTGTAAAAAGAAACCTCTTTAAAGGCGGAAGAAATACTAACTATCACCAGGAAGCCACGGTAACATATAATGTACCTACCAGTAAAATTCCTTTCCTCGACTGGACATCACTTCGTGCCAGTTACAATACAAAATACAACTGGCTGGCATCATCTCTCTTACCCGAAGCAAGGCTTTTGGGAAATACGCTTGCCAATACACAAACAAAAACCATCAATGGAGAATTTAAGTTTGAAGAACTGTATAACAAATGGAGATTCCTGAGGGCAGTAAATACCAGTATGAAGCCGCAGCCAAATAACAGTGGTCAGGGTAATGATAAGAAAAAAGACGATAAGAAAAAGGATAGCAAAGACGACAGTAAAAAAGATAGTAAGGGCAATAAGAATGACAGCAAAGACAATAAGAATGCAAGTACGCCGCAAACAAATCAACCGCAGCCAACGCAACCGCAGTTTAATAAAGGTGATGTTATAAGGGTGGATACGATCAGGAATAAGAAAGGAAAGATTATTAAAATA
Organism: Chitinophagaceae bacterium; assembly: GCA_026785745.1. GTDB lineage: Bacteria > Bacteroidota > Bacteroidia > Chitinophagales > Chitinophagaceae > JJ008. Next base: position 5,738 of record JAJAZO010000029.1, read on the forward strand.
AAGAAGATTAAAGCGAAGAAAGTAAAAGAGAAAAAAGATCCTAACAAGTTGCCGGAGATAGGTAATATACCTGCATTCATTATGCGGTTAGCCACTTCATTAAAAAGAGTAGGTGTGCAGTACAATGAAGACTTTGGTACTACTTTACCTGGTTACATGGACAGTACAAAATTATTGGGCAACAATTTCAATAGCAGAGAGCCGGGCTTTGGTTATATTTTCGGATACCAGCCAGATACCAGCTGGATTAACAGGTTTGGTGCCAAAGGCCTTTTGTCTATGGATACATTGGTTTCGGCCATGATTCAGCAACGGTACAACCAGCGGTTGAATATTACGGCACAAATAAGTCCTTTCCGTGATTTTAATATTGATGTCAACTTTGATAAGACATATGACAAACAATATTCTGAGTTGTATAAAGACACCAGCAAGTTTGACAATGTAGGACTGACCAGGTTAAACCCTTATGCATTAGGAAGCTTCACGGTAAGTTATATTTCTTATCAAACTCTTTTCACCAAGTTTGACCCGGATGTTATTTCAGCAACCTTCCAGGAGTTTCAAAACAACAGGACTATCCTTTCAAAAAGATTGTCTGGCCTCAATAATTACCAGGGGGGTGTGATAGATCCCAATGATCCAAAATACTATAAAGGCTATGGCCGCTATGCACAGGATGTGGTAATACCTGCTTTTCTTGCAGCATACACAAAAAAAGATCCTAATACCATTAGTCTTACTAAGAATAGTAACCCAACATTGAAGTCTAATCCATTTTCCGGCATTATACCTAAACCAAACTGGACGGTAACTTACAATGGTCTTACAAGGCTGAAAGGCATGGATAAAATATTTACCAACTTTACCCTGCGCCATGGCTATCACAGTACGTTCAGCATGAACAGCTTTAATACAGCACTGTTGTTTACTGATCCGTTCCGGATTGGCTACCCTTCATTCAGGGATACGTTAACGGGTAATTTTATTCCATATTTCCTTGTTCCAAATATTACTATCCAGGAAGCTTTTGATCCGCTGATTGAAATAGAAATGACATTCACCAACCAGTTGACAACAAGGTTTGAATATAGGAAAAGCCGCACGTTAAGTTTAAGCCTTATAGATTACCAGTTGGCCGAAAACCGTTCTACGGAAGTAACCTTTGGTTTCAACTGGAGACAGAAAGGAGTACCGTTGATTAAGAAGCTACCGTTTATGAAGGGCAAATTGGATAACGATGTTACGTTCAGGTTCGACTTTAGCCTGCGGGATGATGCCACTGCCAACAGCAAGCTGGATCAAAACCAGTCTTTCGGAACAGCAGGGCAAAAAGTGATTCGCATTGCACCTTCCATAGATTATATCGTTAATAACAGGGTGAGTGTAAAACTCTACTTTGAGCAAAACCGCAACATTCCAAAAATCAGTAACTCTTTCCCGATTACCAATACAAGGGGCGGATTGCAGGTGAGAATATCCCTGGCTCAGTAGTTAAATGATTTTATTATATCAATAGCAAAGCTGTAAGATTCTCTTACGGCTTTGCTATTTTAACAACGTAGAGAACAGCTTTGCCTACAGTTAATCTTTATTATTTTCTAATTGTTTGTACTGGCTGATTCCTTGAATGACAATGCAAGCCTGCGCCATCATGATGTAAAGGGAGGCAGTCTATTTGTACAATTTTCTTTTCCGGAAATGCTTTTTGCAAAACTTGCTTTGCCTGTTCATCCCTTAGCATATATTCGTCAGGCATTCCCTCCTTCCAAAACTTTGCAGTTACAACTACCTTGTTTGCAATAATAAAATTCATATACCCTGTGGCAAGATAAAATCCGACCGAATCGGTTGTAATACCATCAAACCATGTTTGTTCAACTTTAGTCAGTTTTTTGTAATTGACTTTCTTTGTTATCAATGGCCCTGCCGGTAACCGGATTATTTCGAAAGGGGTTCCATCCTGTGTAGTGCTTCCTTTCAGGATTGCATAATTTTCCTCCATTCTGCGGAACGATTCCTTTAATACTTCATTGCCAGCAGTATCTTTTTCATTTACCTGTGCCAGTAAAACAGTATGTTCATTAGTAAAGCGGCAGAACTCATCAATATGTCCTCCGGTGCCGATGCCATGCATTTCATTTCCAAGGCTTCCCCACTCTTCTTCTTTTAATCCTTTTTTAAGCCAGATTGCTTTAGTAACACCCAATATTTTTTTATACTCGTCTTCAATTTGGGTTTTGCTCATGTTTTTATTTCTATCCAGTTCCACTGACTCTACCAGCAGCATTGTACCCTTCCCGTTTGTTTGCCATGCACCACCTTCAGAAATCATGGAAGATGAGAAAACAGGAATTTTCATTGCTTCTGCAACATTTCTGTCAATCATCTCAGACCGTTTATCTGGATGTTGATAGCGAAAATCTGCAATAGCCAATCCGCCTTTTTCATTTCTTAAAAAAACAGGGCCAGGATCCTGAATTGCGCCAAATGGCTGTTCATTATAAAACAGTACTATTCTTGCTGTGTCAATTTCGTTTTTTAGTAAAGTATCATAAATCCTTTTCTTCATCTGTTCTTTATCAAAACTCAGCTGAGGCCCGTAGAACAATTTTACCTTTACATATGGATGAATTTCCTTTACAGCGTTGACAATTGTTGTGTAGAAAGGTTCGCCACCTAAAAAACCCGTTTCGTACCAGCTTAACCAGATGTATTCCTGTTCTTCAAATTCTGACGGTACAACGAATTTGTTTTTACCCGGTGCTTTACACCCGATCATTATCCAGGCACTAATAATTATCAGTAATTGAAAGAAGTTTTGCATGTTTTTTTTTGCTGCACAGTAATTTACAAGTGATATTTATTTTGCCTGCATCAGCTACACAATCTACTTTATTTTCAAATGAGGTATAATAATACTGCAAACAAAAAATCCCGGCCAATTGACCGGGATTTTCATTTATTAATATTTTTTTAGTGAGCTGGCTGAGCATCCAAAGTAGTAGCAGGGGCGGGACTAACAGAACCGGTAGCAGCACCAGTTCTCTTAAACAGCATTACATAGCCGCATAAATTCTTTTTGATTTGCTTATTTACCTGTACTGGTTTCATCATGTGAAACTGGGAAACCTGCGGTACATAAGAATACACAATTACGTTACCGTCAACATCACCCCATTTTTTCTGACGAAAGATTACTTGTCTTTCATCCCAGTCATACATTCTTACTTCATATAACCTGGAGCTATAGTCACCTATGAATACAAACTGGTACCAGGCACCTTGGGTAAGAGGGATGATGACCGGCATTTCAAATTCACTTTCCATGGTGATAGACGCTTCTTTCAACAGCACATAGCCATCATTACCATACAAATTTTTAAGACTATCAACTTGTTTACTGATAGAATTATTAGTGCAGGACTGAAGACGAATAACATCCTGTGAAAAGGCTGTAAGGCTGAAAAAGGTCAGGGCGGTTAGGAGCAGATGTGGTTTTTTCATAACAAGGAATAAAATGATAATTGGATGTGATATAAAAATACTTATTGGTTTGTTATGGTTATAATTTTAAGGAGGTAATTTTCCGTTTTTAGTAGATTTTCGGCGGGAAATTACGTCAAGCTTCGAGCCAACAATGGGAAAAACGCTTAGGGTTCTGTACAAATTATTCAAATAAGATAAGATTGCAAGTTTTGTGAAGGATTAACTTTTAATATCCCGGTTAAAAAAAATGCCGTTGGCCTGCTGGATACAGGTAATAGTCAGGTCGTTGATACAGACATGCGGCGGCAGGCTGACACAAAAGTAAATAACTTCAGCCACATCTCCGGCGGTCAGTGGTTTCAACCCGTCATAAATCTTTTTAGCGGTGCCTTCATCACCTTTAAAACGAACTACTGAAAATTCCGTTTCCGCCGCACCGGGGTTGATGGATGTTACTTTAATATTGTGACGCAACATATCTATCCGCATTCCTTCGCTGATGGCATTTACTGCAAACTTGCTGGCGCAATACACATTTCCTTTTTCATACACTTCTTTTCCGGCTACTGAACCCATATTGATGATGTGTCCTGTTGGACCGTGAGCTTGACGAAGGGACGAAGCATTTCTGGCAACCATTAGTTGTGATACTGCTTTAGCTACATACAAGAAACCTTTTACATTCGTATCAATCATCGTATTCCAGTCGCTTACATTACCTTCTTCAAAATAATCCCGGCCGAGTGCAAGTCCTGCATTGTTAATTAATACATCAATAGCTTTCCAATCAGCAGGCATGTTTTGTATGGATTCAAAAACCGCTTTTTCATTTTGTACATCAAACGGTAATTGTAAAACGGCCACATTGTATTTTTTTTCCAAAGCATCAGCTAATGTCTGTAGCCGGTCTGTTCTTCTTCCATTGAGGATAAGATCATAACCATTAGCCGCAAATTTGTAAGCACAAGCTTCGCCAAAACCTGCCGTGGCACCGGTGATGAAAACAATCTTTCGCATTTATAGGTTTATTTCTTGCTAAGATAGAAGATATTTTTTCACGCCAAGGCGCAAAGACGCAGTTGAGAAATTCTAAAGTAGAAATATCTGTATTTTTAAGTAACGAAACATTGTTATATAGAGGAAAATGCGATTGCTAAAATATTAGTTGATACTGCCTTCAGGATTCATAAAAGAACTAGGACCTGGGTTATTTGAGTCAGTTTACGAATCTGTTTTGCGACAGCCATCTCTCCCGGTAATTTGGAAGGAGATAAAATTAGAATTAGGATTTAAACCTGATATGATAATTGAAAATAAAGTAATTATCGAATTGAAATCAGTAGAAGTATTGCTTCCGGTTCATTACAAACAACTATTGACTTATCTAAAGCTCACCAATCTTAAACTGGGTCTGTTAATCAACTTTAATGAAGCACTAA
>JAJAZO010000030.1 GCA_026785745.1 Chitinophagaceae bacterium
CAAATGCTACCATGGCTGCATTAATGTCCTGCGGATGTGCTTCAATTGTTACCTGTTTTGTCATGTTCCGTTTCATGGTTTCCGCCAACGAAACCGACATTACTTTAAATTCAAATTCATCTTTATTGTATCTCGGTTTGAAATAACCGTTAATCAAAACCGTACTTCCTTGTTGTAAAATGGGAGTAAGGCGCATATAATCTTCACTGAAGAGTGGAAATTCTGTTCTCCCGGAGTAATCCTCAATTATAAAATTGCCATATTTGTTGCCGCTGCGGGCAATGCGATGTTGTGCATCAGCCACCAACGCCACCAGCCTGAACGGTCTGCCTGGATTGGGCTGCATTTTTATTTCATCTTTAAACTCATTGAAATCGGCAATTGCAGTAACACCATAGTGGCGCATTTCAAATTTGTAATTATCCAACGGGTGACCGCTTAAAAATATTCCGGTTACTTCTTTTTCATTATCTAATTGTTTTATCAACGGCCAGGGTTCACAATCCGGAATTCTTGGCGGCGGTATTTCCATACTGATGGGTAAATCGCCAAACAAAGTGTTAGTAGCTGTTGCATTTTGTGTGGTATACACCTGTCCGTACTTGATTATTTTTTCAATACCGTTTATTAATTCTCCTTCAGGTACATTAAAATACTGTGCCCGGTGATGTTCAGGAAAACAATCGAAGCCGCCTGCATGAGCCAGGCTTTCCAATGTTTTTTTATTAACGGTGCGTTGATTGATGCGTTTAATAAAATCAAATATGTTGACGAATGAACCGCCTTTTTTTCTTTCATCAATAATACTTTCTATGGCAGCTTCACCCACACCTTTTAATCCGCCCAAACCGAAACGTATTTCACCTTTATCATTTACTGCAAAACCTTTTAATGATTCATTAATATCGGGTCCCAGTACTTTTAATCCCATTCGTTTACATTCCTCCATAAAGAATGTAATCTTATCAATGCTTCCGGCGTTGTTCAGTACAGCCGACATATATTCAGCAGGGTAGTGGGCTTTTAAATAAGCCGTTTGATACGCTACATACGCATAGCAGGTGGAGTGTGATTTATTAAAAGCATATTGCGCAAAGGCTTCCCAGTCGGTCCATATTTTTTCTAATTTTTCAGCCGGTAGTAATTTTTCAGTCGCACCTTCAATAAACTGTGCTTTCATTTTATCCAGCACCGACTTTTGTTTTTTACCCATTGCCTTACGCAACACATCTGCATCGCCTTTACTAAAGCCGGCTAATTTTTGTGCCAGCAACATTACCTGTTCCTGATAGACAGTAATACCGTAGGTTTCCTGCAGATACTCTTCCATCTCCGGCAAGTCATATTGAATAGCTTCACGGCCATGCTTACGATCAATGTAATTTGGAATGTAAGCAATAGGCCCGGGGCGATACAAGGCGTTCATGGCAATAAGGTCGCCGAATTTATCGGGCTTTAATTCCCTTAAATATTTTTGCATACCGGCACTTTCAAACTGAAACGTACCTATGGTAGAACCGTGTTGGTAGAGTTCGAATGTTTTTTTATCGTCTAATGGAATTTCATCTAAATCAATTTCAACACCGTGGATTAATTTAATAAGAGCTAACGCATTTTTTAAAACGGTTAAGGTCTTTAATCCCAAAAAGTCCATTTTGATAACTCCGGCATTCTCTATATCATTTCCTTCAATCTGCGTCAGCCACATCGGAGATTCTTTGGAAATGGCAATGGGGATCATCTCCATCAGGTCTTTTGGCGCTATGATGATACCGGCGGCATGGATGCCGGTGCTGCGTACAGAACCTTCCAATCTTTCTGCCTCATGCAACACTTTACTCAATACAGAGTCTGTCTGCTTATAAATTTCACGGAGCTTTTTTACATTCTCCATGTCATCATTGCCCATGCCGTCTTTTTCTTCCAATGATTTTTCACCATCTTTTATTTTCATTGGTGCATGCAACACTCTTCGTAATTCTGTACCCGGCCGGTCAGGAACCAATTTTGTTAAGGCACGGCTTTCTGGTAATGGTAAATCCATTACTCTGGCCACATCGGCAATACTTGATTTGGCAGCCATGGTACCATAGGTAATGATTTGTGCCACCTGGTTCTTACCATATTTTTCTACAACGTAATCAATTACTTTTTGTCTTCCCTCATCATCAAAGTCGGTATCTATATCCGGCATTGATTTACGATCCGGATTCAAAAATCTTTCAAACAGTAAATTATATTTTATCGGATCTATATTGGTAATGCCGATACAATATGCCACTACAGAACCCGCAGCCGAACCACGGCCAGGGCCGATGAATACACCTTTCTTTCTGCCGGCATCAATAAAATCGCCTACTATTAAGAAGTAACCTGCAAAGCCCATCATCTTAATAGTGAACAATTCAAATTCTAATCGTTCCCTTATCTCGTCATTTATTTCAATGTAGCGTTTGGCAGCACCTTCATAGGTCAGGTGTTTTAAATATTCCCACTGATTTTGTGACTCGGCAGATACTTTGTATTTGCCAACCGTTTCTTCTTTGGTATGAATCTGGAATCTTTTTTCAATCGGAAAATTGGGGAGTAAAATATCACGGGTAAGATTCAGCAACTCAACCTTATCCACTACTTCATTCGTGTTATCAATCGCTTCTGGCAAGTCGTGGAGGACCTTGCTCATTTCTTCTGTTGTTTTAAAGTAAAACTGATCGTTG
>JAJAZO010000031.1 GCA_026785745.1 Chitinophagaceae bacterium
ACCACGATAAGGTATTTCAATGGTTTTGCCCTCCGAGGCACGGTATTCAGCAACACCACTGGCATATTTTTCCATCGCTGTTTCCGAACTCATTCCATAAAATTGTTTGTACTTACTTCCATCTTCTTTCTCTACTAACTGGCCGCCACTTTCTTCCTGACTTCCGCATTTTTTTTCTTGTAAAAAAACAGTTTTTGATTAGCAACGAGTTAGGTGCTTTTTCGGGTTGTTTTTGGGTGTTAAAAGAGTTTTTTTAACTTCCGGTAATGTATATCAGGAAGATAAAAAATTCCAACGGTAAGACCTATGTTCAGGTGATAGATAAAAGTTCGGGTAAGTATAAGGTGATAAAAAGTATGGGAGGCAGCGTTCATTCAAAACAGGTAGCTGATTTGGTAGAGCAAGGCCAGCAATGGATTAAAAGACAAACAGGCCGATTGGATTTTGATTTTACCAATGAAGAACAACTTTTTGAAAAAGTTTTTAACTGCATAGACCGCCTGGAACTGAGAGGTCTGGAACTTTTGCTGGGAAAAATATTTGATGAGATTGGTTTCAATAAAATAAAAGACGATATTTTCAGGCAATTGGTTATTTACCGTATAGCTTTCCCCAAAAGCAAGCTAAAAACTACAGAGTATTTGTATCGCTATCAGCATATTGACTGGAACGAGGATAGGCTGTATCGTTACATGGACAAACTTCATTTTACGCAAAAAGAAAAAGTACAGCAGATTAGTTATGCCCATACGCTGCAAATACTGGGTAACGATATGTGCATGGCCTTCTATGATGTCACTACCCTTTATTTTGAAATAGATGATGAAGATGAATTGCGAAGAACCGGTTTTTCCAAAGAAGGCAAACATCAAAATCCACAGATTGTATTGGGCTTGCTGGTCAGCAAAAACGGTTATCCGCTGGCCTATGATATTTTTGAGGGTAATAAATTTGAAGGGCATACCATGCTCCCCGTCATTGAAGCATTCAGGGAGCGATACGGGCTTGATAAACTGGTGATAATAGCTGATTCGGGGCTGATGTCGAAAAACAACATAGAGCAGCTTCAGCAAAAGCACTATGAGTTTATTATTGGTGCAAGAATAAAAAATGAAACCCTGGAAATACAAAATAGGATACTTTCATTGCAATTAAAAAATGGACAAAGCACCACCATCAATAAAGGCGGTTTAAAACTCATTATAACTTATACTGACAGCCGGGCTAAAAAAGATTCCTATAACAGAGAAAAGGGCATTAGAAAGTTGGAAAAGCAAATAGGCAAAGGCAAGCTTACCAAAGCAGCCATCAACAAAAGAGGGTATAATAAGTTTTTAAAAATGGAGGGAGAAATAAATCTCAGTATTGACAGCGAAAAAATAAAACAGGACAGTTGCTGGGATGGGCTGAAAGGATATATTACCAATACTACCCTGAGCAATGACGAGGCAATAGAAAACTACCGGCAACTCTGGCACATTGAAAAGGCATTCCGGATATCAAAAACAGAGTTGAAGGTAAGGCCAATTTATCACAGGCTGCCACGCAGGATAGAAGCACACATTTGCCTATCTTTTGCAGCTTATAAAGTGTACAAAGAATTGGAGCGGCAACTCATAGAAAAGAAATCATCCATCAGTATAACCAAGGCTATTGAAATAGCAGAAAATATTTTTGAGATTCAAATGGAGACTCCGTTTACCAAAGAAAAAATAAAACGACTCCTGCTTTTAACCGATGAACAAAAACTATTAGCCCAAATGTTCAATTTTGGGTGTTAAAATGAGGAAGTCAGGAGCTTTTTTAGTATCTATTACACATAAAAATGGAGGAACATCTTCTCCTTTATTTAAAGCCTGTTGTACATAGTGCATTAATTGGGTAAACATGGCATAGGTAGAGTTCTTACCCGTATCTTTTGCTTCAAACCAAATTTCTTTAGTTTGAATATCAATCAGGTTTTTAGAATACCCTTTTAAACCCAGTGCTTTTATATATGCGTCTTTTACATCTTCCTCACTTCTTGCTTGCAGCAATTTTTCATAAAGGCTCATACTTTCTTTTTTGAGACAGCGTTTTGTATTACAATAATTTGAAATGAAGATACTTCAAAGGGGGAATAAAACTTTCGAAATGCTGATACTTCGACAAGCTCAGTAGACCCGATAGCTATCGGGTTACCGAAGGATGAGGAGTGTGCAGCCTGCCTACATAAAATTTCGGCAGGTAAATTGGGCTAATACAAGATTCCTCCTTCGTCGGAATGACAATACACCTGAGTCGCAATGACAATAATTCCTTCGTCGGAATGCTATACCTCCTATCGTCGGTATGACATTCCCCCTTCTTTCTTAAAAGCTTTGCCGCTGCCAGTGTTTGCAACCGCTGACGGGGCAAAAAAAATCCCACCAGTTGGCAGGATTTAAAATCAGCTATTATACATTACTATACTTATTTGTATTGCGGTATTATTCCATTCGCCAGTTCTACCATTTTCTTAATACCATCTTCCGGCAGGTTTCCTTTTTTAAACTCCGCCATTACATCCGGTAGTTTGTTGTCCATTTCCATTAAGAAATGTTCTTCAAACTCTTTTACCCTTTTAACCGCTACGTTTTTCAATAAACCATTTGTACCAAGATAGATGATGGCTACCTGCTTCTCCACTGCAAATGGTGAATATTGTGGTTGCTTTAATATCTCTACATTTCTGGCACCTTTATCAATTACGTTCTTGGTAGCAGCATCAAGGTCGCCACCAAATTTTGAGAAGGCTTCCAGCTCCCGGTAAAGTGCCTGGTCCAATTTCAACGTACCGGCAACTTTTTTCATTGATTTAATCTGTGCATTACCACCCACACGACTTACAGAAATACCAACGTTAATAGCAGGACGGATACCTGAAAGGAACAGGTTCGACTCAAGGAATATCTGACCGTCTGTAATGGAGATTACGTTGGTAGGGATATAAGCTGATACATCACCGGCCTGTGTTTCGATGATAGGCAGGGCTGTTAATGAACCACCACCCTTTATCAAATGCCTGATACTGTCGGGAACATCGTTCATATTTTTAGCCACCCCATCATCACTGATAACTTTAGCAGCTCTTTCCAGCAAACGGCTATGCAGATAGAATACATCACCCGGATAAGCTTCACGACCCGGAGGACGGCGCAGCAACAAAGACACTTCACGATAAGCCACGGCTTGTTTAGAAAGATCATCATAGATAATCAATGCAGGACGACCGGTATCACGGAAGAATTCTCCGATAGCAGCACCGGCAAATGGTGCATAGAACTGCAACGGTGCAGGGTCTGATGCAGAAGCTGCAACGATGATAGTGTACTCCATAGCACCAGCATCCGCCAATGTTTGCATCACTCCGGCAATAGTAGAAGCTTTCTGGCCGATCGCCACATATATACAATAAACAGGTTTGCCTGCTGCAAAAAATTCTCTTTGGTTAATGATAGTATCAACCGCAATCGCTGTTTTACCAGTTTGACGGTCACCAATGATCAACTCTCTTTGTCCACGGCCAATCGGAATCATCGCATCAATGGCTTTGATACCAGTTTGCAATGGTTCTTTTACCGGCTCCCGGAAGATAACACCCGGTGCTTTTCTTTCCAATGGCATTTCATATAATTCGCCGGTGATGGGTCCTTTACCATCAATGGGATTACCCAATGTATTTACCACACGGCCTACCATTACTTCGCCTACTTTGATAGAAGCGATTTGTCCGGTACGTTTCACTTTTGACCCTTCTTTGATGCCTTTACTTTCTCCCATCAATACCACACCCACATTATCTTCTTCCAGGTTCAAAGCGATAGCTTTTACACCGCTTTCAAATTCTACCAGTTCACCATAGCGAACATTGCCCAATCCATATACCCGGGCAATACCATCACCCACTTGCAACACGGTACCCACTTCTTCAAGGTCTGCATTGGCGTTAAAGTTGCTTAACTGCTGGCGCAGTATCGCTGATATTTCATCTGGTTTAATCTCTGCCATATTATTTTGTTTTATCGTTTTATTGTTCCCCATCTCCGCCAATCGGCGAAGGGTTCAGGAAAATTCCTGTTTTATATGAAAGTCTCAGGGGGATGAGACCTTTTATTTTTTTGTTTTACCAGCAACTGTGCTACTATCATCTTCGTTGCGCCTGTCCGCCGTACAACTTTGGCAGGCGGGTCGCACATTTCATCGTTCTGTAACCCGATAGCTATCGGGTCTATTCACCAATTGTTGAACCCCTACTGGGTTCTTAATACATTCCAATTTTTCCTTGCTCCGGGTTTCACCCGGAGCTACCTACATGTAACCCCTATCGGGGTTTCCCTATTCACTACTCACTATTCACTATCTCACTTTATAAATAAAGTCGTTGTTCTCAAATTGTTTGGCGATGGCCTTCAAATCGTAAGATATGCTGGCATCAATCAGTTTGTCTCCCGCCTGTAATACAAATCCTCCAATAATATCAGCATCCACCTTTTCTTCCAGTTCTACATTTTGAAAACCTGCTGATTGCTTTATCTGCCCAATAATTGCATTTCTAACTGCATCAGAGATAGGAGTAGCCGTTGTCAGCTTAATGGTTTGAATATTTTTCTTCTCTTTATATGCGGCAATAAAAGCCTGGCTTATTTCCGGCAAATTACTTTCACGGCCTTTTGTAATAAGTAACCTGTTGAAAGCAGCAGTCATTTCGCTGATGTTACCGGCAGTTACAGCTTCTAATATTTTTTTCTTTGTATCGCCTTGAATAATCGGGCTGCGCAACAGGTTTACAAAATCCCGGTTGCTTTTGCAAACCCCATTCAACCATTGCATATCTGCAAACACTTTTTCCAACTCACCCTTTTCAATGGCAAGATCAATCAGTGATTTGGCGTATCTCGTTGCTAAACGTGGATTAGGCATATTCTTAAGCTTCGAGCCGTGAGTTTCGGGTTTCGAGCCGGAGCGACTTAACTCGCAACTCGTAGCTAACTCATAGCTGTTTTTAATTCATTTTTACTCCACCAACCAGCCCTTTAATATGTGCTTCCTGGGCTTCTTTGTTAGCTAATTCTTTTCTCAGCACTTTTTCACTTACTTCAATTACCAGCTTACCTACCTGGTTTTTTACATCTGTCAAGGCAGCCATTTTCTGTGCATTGATAGCAGCCTGCGTTTCAGTCAATATTTTATTGGCTTCCACTTTTGCCTGTTCTTTTGCTTCGTTGATGATCCTGTCTTTTGTTTCTCTTGCTTCTTTCAGCAATATTGCTCTTTCTTCACGGGCCGTAGCCAGCAAAGCTTCATTTTCATTCTTCATCTGTGCCATCTCAGCTTTTACTTTTTCAGCGGTAGCCAGAGATTCTGCAATTGATTCTTCTCTCTTCTTCAAACCGCCAACAATAGCAGGCCAGGCGAATTTTTTAAGTATAAAAAATACGATAAGGAAAGCCAGCATTGTCCAGATAAGCAAACCAAATGATGGTGTAAGTAATTGCATAAAACGAGTTTGATATTTTCTTTATTTGAGTATTGATTTACTGAAAGTTTAGCATTAGTTTTCTAAAAATTCAACCACTATACTCCAAATCAATTTTCTATAAAAGCCCTTCAACAGGCTCAGGGTTAAAAACTGCATCCTCCGCCCTGTGCATTGGATGCAGTAGTTTTTTTAAAGCACCATCGCAAGGAAACCAATGATGATAGCAAACAACGCAGCTCCTTCTACCAGTGCGGCAGTAAGGATCATGTTGCTTCTGATGTCATTGATAGCTTCCGGCTGACGGGCAATAGCTTCCAGTGCACCTTTACCGATTTGGCCAATACCAACACCGGCACCGATAGCACCCAGACCTGCGCCAATTGCACCACCTGCATTTGCAATGTCTGCTAAGAGAGTTAAATCCATGATTGTGATTTTATATTTGATTAAAAAAAAACTTTTTTAATGTTGTGCTTCTTCTGTATGATGTTCGCCTTCAAAAGCCTGACCAATGAAAACCGCTGTCAACATTGTGAAGATGAATGCCTGCAGGAAAGCAACCAGTATCTCGATAAAATAAATAAATACGGTAAACCCGATTGAAAATGGTGCAAACCCAAGCCCCACATATTGATTCAATGCACCCAGGATGAAAATGAGTGAAATCAAACAAATTATGAGTATATGACCGGCCACCATGTTGGCAAACAACCTTATCATTAAAGCAAAGGGTTTGGTAAAGACACCCAATATCTCCACCGGGATAAGAATAATTTTTACCCCATGAGGTACAGGTGGCCAGAAAATATGTTTCCAGTAATGACCATTGCTGCTAAACATAATCACAATAAAAGAAATAACTGAAAGCACTAATGTAAAAGCAATATTACCTGTAACATTGGCCGAACCTGGTATTAAACCAAATATGTTATTGATAAGAATAAAGAAAAATATTGTGAGCAGCAGGGGTAAATATTTTGGATATTTATGACCAAGGCTTGGTTTAGCCACTTCATCTTTTACAAAGTTTACTACCGTTTCAATAACGTTTTGCATGCCTTTAGGAGCCGAGGTAACACCCTCCCCTTTTTTGTAACGCTTTGCCACGGCCAGCATTATCCATACCAATAACGCCAGTGCCAATATCATTTGCACTACGTTGCGGGTAAGGGAAATATCGTACACTTTTACCGAAGGGTCAAATTCGCCACTTTCTGTAACCGGAACAATGGAACCAATAAAATATTTTTTTGGGTCTAATTTTAATTCTACCCTGTTGTGTTCTGTTAGCACCACATAACCTTTGTGGCTTTCATGACCATGATGAAATTTAGAAGACGAAAAAGTAGTAAGTCCCCTTTGCGGAGAATAAAGAATTACCGGAAGCGGAATGGTAACATGTTTTTGATTCTCTTTAGGGCCGTAGGACATGAAATGGAACTCATGGCCATCCATAATATGTCCAAAAATAACCTCGTTTGCATCAAATAATTTAGGCTTTTGAGGCTTGCCATGCTGTTCGGTTGGCTGACCTTCTTTTTCATGTCCTTCCTGAGCCAAAACAGGCAAAGAAATTGCAACAAAAAAAACGCTGAAAGCCGCTACCAATAAGGATTTTATACGTCCGGAAATCATACCCATCCTGAAATTTGCGGCAAAGATAAGGGGGTGGGGTTTAAAAACCTTGAAAAAGCGGAGCTACTGTTGCCCTTTTTCTTCCAAATATTTTTTTATTTTTTCCAACTCAATTACATCAAGTTGGTCTTTGGGTCTTGCTACTGCTTTTTTATTGGCTAACAAGTCATTGATATGCAAAAAAGGGACTTTTACCCCATCCAAATCTGCTACCCGGGCCTGTTTGTAGCATTCGTCAAATGTTTTATTTTCAAGCCCTTTCATTGAAGTCATGATGCCAAGAATAATTCCGTCTGCAATGTAAAACTGTGTCCAGCCGGGTGCAAACTGCATTGTTTCAAATGAGGCAAAATCTCCATAACCGGACTCCGCATAGGCCTTTCTGAAATTTTTTCGGTTGTCTATTGTATCTATCAGCCACAAGTCCACATCCTCGGTCGCCCTGCTATATCCATTGAACCGTACAGCAAAACCACCAACCATTAAAAAAGCAACATTTTATTTATTAAGGGATTTCCAAAACTCAAGCAGCCCTTCATCCAAAATATCCATATCGCAGACTTACTTTAAATCTTTCATATCATAAATTTTTGCACGGCTATATAATTATTGCATACGTAACATCCGGCAGAATGACTGAAATTTTTCCATATCAGTTTTCCCAAGGTCTTGAATCATATTATACGTTTCTGCCTCCTCTTGAGAAGAAAATGTTTTCATATAAGGAGCAGCAGGTTCTTCGACGATTGAAATCGCTATATTTTTATCCGCTTCTTTCATACATGTAAATTACAAAATTTCTTAGCCGCTAAACTATTTTGGAAGAAGATTTTTCAAACTGCAGCTCATGCAATTTACTATAAAAACCGCCTTTTAGCAACAGCTCCTCATGAGTGCCCATTTCTTTAACTTCCCCTTTATCCAAAACGATGATTTTGCTGGCTTTCCGGATAGTAGAAAGCCGGTGGGCAATCACAATGGAAGTTCGTCCTTTTATTAAGGTGTCAATGGCATGTTGAATCAGCATTTCGCTTTCCGTATCTACCGACGAAGTAGCTTCGTCCAAAATTAAAATAGAAGGATTGTATAATAAGGCCCGGATAAATGATAACAATTGCCGCTGACCGAGTGACAATGTAGCTCCTCTTTCCATCACATTATAGTCATACCCACCCGGCAGCCGCAGGATGAAGTCATGCATATCAATCATTTTAGCAGCTTCAATTACTTTCTCCCTTGATATTTCAGGATTCCGCAACGTAATATTATCCATCACCGAACCTGAGAAAAGGAAAACATCCTGCAGCACTACTCCTACATTTTTTCTCAGTGCTTCCAGTTTATATTCTTCAATATTTATATCATCTACTTTTATCTGTCCTTGTTGAATATGATACAACCTGTTCAGCAAACTGATAATGGTTGTTTTTCCGCTTCCGGTGTAGCCAACGATGGCAATCGTTTCTCCGGGCTTTGCTACAAAATTCAAATCTTTTAATACATAATTCTCTTCGTTATAAGCAAACCATACTTTTTCAAATTCGATTTTTCCTTTTACCGTAGCCGGTGAATAGTTTCCATTATCATCAGCATAATCATCATTATCCAGCACTTTAAAAACCCGTTCACTGGCAATAATGCCCATTTGCAATACATTGAATTTATCAGCCAATACCCGAAGCGGACGGAATAAAAGATTTAAACAAAGAATAAAGGCCACCAAGGTGCCCTGCTGACTTTGCTGCAGGTGAAATGCTTCTTTTGAGGTGAACCAAACAACCAGGCCGATAGATAATGCCAATACTATTTCCACCAGTGGGAAGAAAACTGAGTATGCAAAAATGGCTTTAATATTGGCGTTGCGATGTTCCTTGTTTATACTTTTGAATTTTTCACCCTCTCTTTCCTCTGAAGCAAATGCCTGAACGATGGCCATGCCTGTTAAATGTTCCTGCACAAATGCATTTAAACTGGCTACTGCATTTCTTACTTTAAAGAAAGAACGATTGATACTATTTTTAAAATAGTACGTAGCAATAATCATTATTGGAAAAGGTATCAATGCAATTAATGTCAGTTGCCAGTCTGTCCAAAGCATAAAGGCGAGTACACAAAATATAGAAAGTAAATCAGCAATGATAGGTACAAGACCATCTGAAAAAATATCGTTGATAGATTCTATGTCGTTAATCGTTCTTGTGGTGAGTGTTCCTATCGGTGTTTTATCAAACTGGGAAAGATTAAGACCCATTATTTTTTTGTAAGTGGCCACCCGCAGATCTTTTACTACTGACTGACCCAGCAATGCCGTAGTAAAAGAGAAAAGAAACCGCATGGCCGTTTCCACCAGCAACAACCCAATTTGAATAAGGGTAATATTAATCAGCATAGCTGTTGCTGAATGGGCAATATATTTATTAACAGTAACCTGTATAAGCATCGGCCTTACCGGAGTAATAATAGCCAGCAGAATTGCCAGTGCTATCGACAAATAAAACTTTTTCTTATACGGAGCTGCATACCGGAATACTCTCCGGAGAAGTGATACATCAAAAAAACTCTTTTTAGTTGCTGGCAAAGTGAAGTGATTAAAGAAGCCTGTCTATCAGCAGACAGTTGGCAAATTTAAACAGAAGCGACCTATTATAAAGACCTCCTGTCATTATTCACCCATTGCAATCTTATAAGCTTTTATGAAAAGTGCGCCGAGGTTTTTATACGGTGGCACATAATCCTCAAAAATTTTATCTGTAGCCATTTTACCAAACTCTTTCCAGAATGGTATCCACTTAATATCACTTCCCTCTCTGAGTTTTTCACCCAATAGTTTCAAAAAGGGGTTATTGACAGGCGCATCGGCTATTTGCTTGGTGCCTACTATGTGAGCATCAGGTGCCTTTTCAAGAATATCATGTATGGAGCGATAACCTCCACAAGAACCCATAAAGACAATCTTAGAGGTGGAGAACATTTGTTCAATAGTGTACGGAGCATTATAACTATGCCCCCGGTTAATAGTAACAGTGGGAAAAAGCTTATTACTATCAAGATAATGGCATAATGCTTCCTGGGCTTTTGCATCCTCATTTTTTTCTTCCGGAAGCGGCCTGTTGAGGTAAGTAGAAACCGGGTTGCCTTTTACAGACGAGATAGTAACCCATTGCGGATTTGTTCTATCCGTTTTCCAATTTACATTATTAAATAAATTCAGGATACCCGGAAACACTCCGATACCATCTTTGTCACCATAAATGAAGACCTGCATAATAACCCGGCCGCTGTCATTAGCCAACGCTTTAAAAGGCACTTC
>JAJAZO010000032.1 GCA_026785745.1 Chitinophagaceae bacterium
CTATTTCAGGATGGATGCTGATATTAACTATGCCTCCATTGCTATTGAATTAACACATCCCGACTCATTGATGCGGGAAAAGCATTATGAACAACTGCGGCAAGTAAAAAAAATATTGGAAAAATCAACGGGTGAAGAATGGAATTGGCAGTTGTACCAGGAGCAAGATGGCAACATCCTAAGCCGGGTAAGTAAAATGTTACCTGGTGTAAATATTTTAAATGAAAATGATTGGCCGGCTATCATTTCCTTTTTTAAGGCACGCATCATTGCGTTAGATAAATTCTGGATGATGGTGAAGGATGGTTTTGACTGACATAACGAAATCGAGTATCCCGGAATACTGTCTATACTTTCTTTTCCATGATGATAAACTCCAATGCCTGTGTTGGCATACCAAATTTTGTATCGGTCGGCAGTGGTTTTGTTTCACCGGTTTTTTGATAACCTAATCGTTCATACCAGGCAATTAACTCACGACGAACAGAAATTACGGTCATAAAAATGCAAAAGCATTTATTTTCTTTGGCATATTGCTCCGCAGCTTTCATTAACTGTTTGCCAACACCACCAGCCTGTTGCAACGGTGATACAGACAACATACCGAGGTATAAACCCCGTTCCTGTTTTTCAAGAAAAACAGAACCGGTGATACTTCCTTCGGTGCTTGTATATTTAAGAATTACAGCATGTAACCTGTTCATTATCTCTGTAAGTGTTGGAATGTCTGTTCGTAATACACCTTTCAGCAAATCAGCTTCTGTTGTCCATCCTTTTTTTGAGGCCTCACCACGGTAAGCACTATTGATTAACGCTACTAAATCCGGAATATCCTTTATGTGGGCAGGGGAGATTTGCATGGGATGAAGATACAAATTTCAGTTTATCAGCTCTCTAAGCCGGAGCATCTTCTTAGGTGGCCTGCCTGATTGTAATAAGCATGAAGAATAGTTCATAATAAAATTAATCGTTATAAAGTAAAATGATTTGCCCGTGAAATCTAATTCAAAGAACATATCAATATAATACGGGTTTATTTCGTGGCACTAATTACAATAGCACCAGCATCTATCGCAACATGTCCGGGATATTTTTGACTAACCAGTTCTAACACTTCAGTTTTTATTTTTTGCTTCATTGCATCATCCGCTTTGCTCAATGCTGCTACAATTGGAGCACCAATTTCAGTCATCATGCTCCAATATGTTTCTATTGTGCCACTATTTAGTTTAGAAGCAACCTCTTTTTCTTTAATATTTTGAAAGCCTGCTTTTTCAAATATTTCTTTCATTAGACCGGGCTTAGTACAGCGGAACATACCCGGTGCGCCGGGTAGGGGTGGTGGCAATTCCATGTTCTTATTAATTGTTCCCATAATGGCGGTCACCCAAAAGTTCTTTTCCGGCACATTCCAAACTGAGGTAGCTATTCTGCCACCCGGTTTCAAGACTCTTGCCATTTCATTGGCGGCTAATTGCATGTCGGGAAAAAACATAAATCCGAAGCGGCAGCTTATCGCATCAAAACTATTATCGGCAAAAGGAAGTTCGCAAACATCACAGGCGATAGTTTCGATATTACTGATACTTTTTTTAGCAGCATTTTCTGTTGCTATGGTCAGCATATCCTCTGAAAGATCTGTGATGGTTACTTTTCCTCCATTCAGCATAGCAGCTATTGTAAGGCCAGGTTCACCGGTACCTGCTGCTATATCCAGTATATTATCGCTACCTGAAGGGGTTATGCTGGCAATGATTTCCTGTCCCATTGGGTTCAGAAAATCCATTGTCATGTCGTCCCATTTTTTCCAACCGGCGGAAAATTTATTCCAGGATTTTTTTTGCTATTCTCTTATTTCTTCTAATTGCTGGTTCATGGTATTTAGCGTTTAAAAGTGAATTGAAAGAAGTTCAGTTGGATAGAAAGAAGTAGTTTAAAGGTACAAAAGTCTTTTATATCCGGGTCTTAGTTTTCTTTATTCGCCTGGCCGGTTTTCTTTTCTGCCAATGCCAGGATATGCCTGTAAAGGTCAAAGAATTTTGAAGTATTACTACCATCAACACTTTCGGTGGCACCGTCTCTAACAGTTTGAATTTTCTTCGCCGATTTAAATTCAATTGAAGTGGTTGGCTTATCATAAGTTATAGTACCCTTGTCTGATGAAGTCATATTTTGAAAATGCAAAGTATTCATCTCTTTCAGCAGGGCATCCAGTTCCTGCTGTGATAAAAGAAAAGTGAGGGTGTCTTCCTTAGGCATCTGCCAGTGAATATAAGAACAGGACGAAGCTTTGATTGTCACTGTTTTGCTTTCCGGAACCATACCGCCGCCATTATATGTAGTGAGCTCCATATCCGCTGTCCATTTTTCCTGTGCTTTGCTTTTGCTGGTACACCCTAAGATTATAATTGAGCTGAGCCAGATGATAATTATCGTTTTAAAATGTGTTTTTGCCATTACAAAATTTTAGTCCTGTTAAGATACACTCTTATATGCTTTTTTCAAGTATTAAAAATTCAAGTGGATGTTTGGGTATGCCGAAGGGGTTATCTGTTGGGAAAGGCTCTGTTTCACCTGTTTTTTGATAGCCTTGTCTTTCATACCAGGCTATCAGTTCATAACGGATAGAAATGACCCGCATAAATATTGCAGGGCATTCCAGTTGCAGGGCATAATCTTCTGCGGCTATCATTAATTGTTTGCCGGTGCCTTTGGCTTGTTCGGCTGGTGAAACACTTAACATACCGAGATACAATTTGCCTTCTTTCTTTTGCAGAAATACACAACCTTCTATCTCACTTTTCTCATTACGGTATTTCAGAAAAATAGTATCGGGCTGTAACATCAGCTCCTTTATATTCCATTCATCGGTACGAAGGCTGCCTTCAATTATATCAGCTTCGGTTGTCCATCCTTTTTTTGAGGCCTCACCACGGTAAGCACTGTTGATGAGTGCTGTTAATGCTGGTGTATCTTCTAAGGAAGCAATAGTAACAGGCATAGATAAAGTTTATTTTATCAGGTTCAGTATTTAAAAACCTTACCCCCGGCCATTACTTCCTGTTTAGCTTCATCAAAAGTAGCTTTGAAACCAGTTCTTACAGATGCATTCGTCATAATGCTGGCAACGGAATGTGCATAGCCTGCTTCCACCGGGGCATTAGGTTGTTTACGGCTTCTGATACATTCCATCCAGTTGCGCATATGAGCAGACGTAAGTACATCTGCACCGGTATTAGCAGATGCCACTGCCTTTACAGAAGCATCGGCAAGGTCAACATCCGGTAAAAGATTGGGTTGCATATTCATGGCATCAGCATGATTTTTGCGTAAACCTCCTGTAGCAGAAATTTTATTAGTGATAAGGTTTAGCTCACCACCATTGGAGTAATAAATTTCAGCCGGCTTCTCATCACCATTGTGCATACGGGAGCTAAAGATTACCTGGAAACCAGAACTAGCATCATTAACCGGGCCATAGTCGAACACAGCGGCAGTGGTGTCCCAGTTTTTACGGCCATCTTTCCACATATATATTCCGCCGTTGGCTATTACACTTCTTGGATGTTTTAAATCGGTGAACCAATGTACTGTATCTACCTGGTGACACATCCATTGGCCAGGCATACCAGAAGAGTAGGGCCAGAACAAACGATACTCTAAATATTTTCTTGGATCCCAGTTATCAGCCGGGCGATTAATAAGAAAACGTTTCCAATCGGTGTCTTCCTGTTTCAGTTGTGCTACCAATGCAGGTCTTCTCCAACGGCCGGGTTGGTTTACATTCCAGCTCAATTCAACCATGGTGATATTTCCAAACTTTCCACTTTTTATAAATTCATTGGCTGCATGATAGTTAATACCACTTCTTCGTTGAGAGCCTATTTGCACAATATTGTTCGATGCTTTTATTGCTTTTAATGCCGCCCGGTTATCTTCCATTGTTTCTGCAAAAGGTTTTTCTACATAGGCATCTTTCTTTGCTTTTACTGCTTCAATAGCATGGATAGCATGTTGGAAGTCGGCAGTACTGATGATAACAGCATCAAGATCTTTTTGATTATATAATTCATCATTGTTGTTGCAGGCTGTTATACCATGTACCATTTTGTCTTTCAATGCTGCCACACCTTCTTCTCTTCTTATTTTCCACAGGTCGGATACGGCGACAATATCAAAATTTAATTCTTTATAATGATTCAAAAAGCTGGGAAGTAAAGCCTGGCGAAAGCGGTCTGAATAGCCAACTACTCCAATTCTTACCCGGTCATTGGCGCCAATGATATTTCCATAGCTCTTTGCACTTAATCCCATACCGGCGAAATAGGTACCTGTGACAGCCATTGCAGACTGCTTGATAAATAAACGACGGGAGTTTGACATACGCAACAGTTGAAGGTTAAAAAATATTAAGGGAATTTCTAAAAACCCTCCAAGAGTTGACCAAAAGAAACTCTTTTTGATTGGAGAACTCTTGGAAGGATTAGCTTTTAGAGATGCCCTTAACGAAGTTCTTTTATTTTGATGTTCCGGTACGAAACAAAATTGCCGTGGTCTTGCAATAGAATATGCCCGGTGGCCGCCATACCAAAGTTGACCCATTTTTCATACTTACTCCTCGCCACCAGTGCATAGAAGTAAGGAGTGCCACGTTGATATTCCAATACTTTATATCCATTCAGCCAATGTTCGATGCGGTTATCAGGATAAACAATCAACCGGCCACGGTTCCATTCACCAATTTTCTTTTTGACATCCTTAATTTGAAGCGAAGGAATTAAATCATACAAAGAAGCCATTGTACGGTTGCCAATAGAACCAAGTTTTGCATCAGGATGTTTATCATCATCCAGTACCTGGTACTCCAGCCCGATAGCAGAGCCGCTGTTGTTTTCTTTTTCTGTTACAAAATATTTTATACCGCTGTTGGCGGATTCCGTTATTTTAAATTCAAATTGTAATTCAAAGGCTCCGTATTTTTTTTCCGTTACTATATCACCACCGTTGGTTGATTCTGCACCAGATGATGCCAACACACTTAACACACCGTCTTTTATTTCCCATCCGTTCTCTGGAAATTTTTCTTTGTAAGCACCCCGCCAGCCATTGGTTGTTTTACCATCCCATAACAAACGAAGTCCGTTTGCTTTTTCCTGTTCTGATAAATTGTTAAGGAAATTATTTACTACATAAATTTTATCCGGAGGAGAAGCTTTCAGGTTTTTTGTTTGGATGCGGATATTGCGCCAGCGAATTTGCCGCCCTGCTTCTTCTGGTTTACCAATTGAATGAACCTGTAAGGCAATAAATCCTTTCAATGTTAGATCATCTATTACATTGGCACGAGCTATTCCATTTACCCAGGTGCGGATGGAAGCACCAATACACTCTAACCTGTATTTATTCCACATCCCTTTTTTAAAAGCAGGTTTGGCAGCCGGGTTATATTCCATTGGATAGAGCCATCCTCTTCTTGCTTCATCATACACTCCGCCAGACCATTGCCGGGGTGAGGGGTCAATCTCTAACTGGTAACCATGCACCCGTCCGTTCATGTATTCCTGGGTGGAGAGGCTGCGGAATTGGATGCCGGAGTTCATCGGGCTATCCACTTTAAATTCCAGTTCCAGTATAAAATCGCCGTAGTCTTTTTCTGTAGCCAGAAAGGAATTGGGCTCATTAAAAACTGTAGTGCCAACAATCATCCCGTCTTTTGCCTGGTAAGTGGCCTTTCCATTTAGTTGTTTCCAGCCGGTCAGGTCTTTACCATTGAAAATGGATTCCCATTGTTCTTTTGGGTTGGTTTGTGCAGCTATTGCAAAAGAAAAAAATGTGTACAGAAGAAGCATTAAATATTTCATATGCTAAGCAAATGAGGTAGAAACGAATGTAACAAAGTTTTGGAATTTATCTGTCATGGATGTTATTCAGCTCTCATCCGGGAAAAACTGATAGTACTGGTAAGTAAATTTTATCTTTATTTAAATATAGCAGTATGAAAAAATATTTCTTAGCTCCATTCTTATCTACTATAATTTTCGTGGTTTGCTTAAGTAATGTGAACACTAAAGGCCATATAAGTATAAACGAAAAGGAGCGGCTGGAGAAAAACACCACCGGCCGTATTGACGGTAGTTTTTTTAATGGCTCCTGGACTTACCGAAGTTTATTAAACGACCCGGACTGGAAATTGTCTTTTGACCGGCTTCAATTCGCCAGTGCAATTATGGAACTTAAAACTTTTGGCAAGGATTCCATTACCGGAATTTTGTATTGGGCAGATAATCCCAAACGAGGGCTTAATATTAAAGGTAAATATTACTACCAGGATACTGTAACCTGTTACAGTTTGGTAGGTACGGGAACTGCTGCACTTGGCACTCCCGGCTGGCAATATGATTATAAAGGAATGATAGTACCTAAATGGTCGAATGGTGTAAATCAGGCCGACGCATTGGTAGGAAGTACAGTAAGAACAAAACCACATAATGGTGCCCCTGCAGGGGTTGTGGCAACCACCTATATGGTGCGAAGGTCGAACTAACAGGTATAAAAAACCCGGTAATTCAATATCACCGGGTTTAAATAAGTAACTAATAAAACTAATTAGCCATCATAGCTTGCGACTCTTCATAAGTGGGGCCATACATACCCGGCACTTTATTTCCAGAAGCTCTTAAGTGTGCTACCAGCTCACCCCGGTGATGATACAGGTGATTAAATAAAAAACCTCTTATCACTTGTATTTTTGGCATGGGAAGCATAATATCTTGTCCGCCCATTTGCATATGCCATATATTCATAAACGTTGTTTCATCGGCATTTTCTAACACCTGTTTTGCTTTGGCAAGATTCTCTTCAAACTTTGCTACAATGTTTGATGCTTTGCTGATATCGCCTTTATCATATTTATAAGTGCCCATATCAAATATATCCTGGTTAATAGTAGCTCCAAACCAATTATATACTTCGGCAATATGTGATGCTAATTGCCAAACTGACCATAAATGAGGTTGTGGCCGGTAGTCCAGTGCTGAATCAGGAATAGCGTTAATCAATTTTCGGGTGCTTTCTGCTTCATGTGCAAATTCACTGAGGAGTGCCTGTTTTATCATTTGTTTAAAATTTTGTGTACATAAATTTAATCGAATTTTTTGGGTTGAAATTTTATTTTTCCTTCATCTTACCTGCGTGCCGGAGCTGGCTTTTTTTCATCCATTTTTATAATAACAATCAAAAAAAATATTTATTCCCCTTACCGTAACCCGTTTTACAACAACAATTAATAATTTTAATTTTTATCATTCTTAAAATAGTACAATGAGTAAAGTATGGTTTATAAC
>JAJAZO010000033.1 GCA_026785745.1 Chitinophagaceae bacterium
GGCGAGATGTAATAAATAATTTTTATCCCATGTTGCTTTGCCCATTTGGCAATACGAAGATTAAAACCTGGATAATCAATCAGGATAAGTGCATCTGGTTTGTATTGCAGAATATCTTCTTTACAAAATGCAAGGTTGCGAAAGATAGTCCGCAGGTTCATCAGCACTTCAGCAAAGCCCATAAAGGCAAGTTCACGGTAATGTTTCACTAATTCTCCGCCGGCTTCCTGCATTTTATCGCCACCCCAGCAGCGGATATTGGCTTCTGCATCAAGCTTTCTTAATTCTTTAATGAGGTTGCTGCCATGCAGGTCTCCGGATGCTTCACCGGCTATGATATAGTATTTCATGAAGTGACAAATGTAATCCGGTTGATTGAATTCTTCATTATCTGGTTACTATTTTAAAAACTTCTAAAACTAAAACCTGAACCAAATAGTAGCATAGATATATAGAAATACACACATAGTTTTCTATAAGTAGCTTATGTTTCTATTGTGCCTATTGTGGTTCAGAATATATAGCATTAAATGAAGTTTGAATATTGTTGGTGTATTCGAAAATGGACAATAGCGAACAGAACGATGAAGAGTGCGACGCAACGGAAGCTGATATACTTACGTTAAAGCTCCGGCATACAAGTAGTAGTAATGTCGCTGGTTCCATCATTTGCATTTTCTTAATTAAAAAGCTTTAAAACTAAAATACCGATGCCATAAAAAAGAGTGACAATAAAAATGCCTTTGAAAGTTTGCACTTTGTCGAAGTGTACGTAAATGGCAAAAAGAAATGCATTGGCGAGCAGCGAAAAAGTGCCAACGTTGGTTATTACATTGTTATTATGTATAAAATAATCCAGAAATGCTTTGAAGCTAAACGTTGGAAATTTAAGTTTATAAACAATGACAAGCCCGATGATGGGGCCGATAAGGCCAAGTATTAACCCAAGGCGAAGACTATCTTTCGTTAATATCATTCAGATGGTGTTTTTATTTCCAGAGTTTTTCGAGTTTGGCTTTTAAAACGTAATTCGTCAAATCAAATTGTACCGGCACCACACTTACATAATTATTGGCTAATGCCCATACGTCGGTGTCTTTTCCTTTATCAAAGTTTACAAACTCACCGGTAAGCCAATAGTAATGGCGGCCATGCGGATCGTTACGTTCTATAAAATCTTCTTCGTATTTGGCGTAAGCCTGTTTGCAGATTTTAAATCCTTTCAGCAACTCCGGTGCTACTGCGGGTATGTTTACATTTAATACCGTATGCTTATCTAATTTTGTTTTCAGCATTTTTTCTACTATCAGGCGAACATATTTTCTTGCCCCGGTAAAATCTGCATCAATGCGATAATCCAATAACGAAAAACCCACGGAAGGAATACTTTCAATAGCTGCTTCTACTGCTGCAGACATAGTGCCTGAATAGATAACATTTATACTATGATTAGCACCATGATTAATACCGCTGAGGCAAATATCCGGTTTGCGGTGCAATACTTTATCTACTGCCAGCTTTACACAATCAACAGGTGTGCCGGTGCATGACCAGGTTTCTATATTGTCAATAGAATTTATCTTATGCAATCGCAATGGCTGGCCGATGGTGATGGCATGACCCATACCCGACTGTGGTTTGTCCGGAGCCACCACTACAATTTTCCCTAAATCTTTTACAGCTTCTACCAGGTTCATAATACCGGGTGCGGTAACACCATCATCATTGGTAATAAGAATAACAGGCTTTTCTTTTGCTGAAACTTTTGCGGGGCTCTTTTTTGCAGAAGGGCTTTTGGTAGGACTGGGTTTTGATTTTTTTATCATACGGATACAAATATCCTTGTTTTTTTTGTGTTATCCAAACGGAAACAAGGATAGAAGGGATCAGAAAGGATTATTCCCTTTTAACTAACCGCCTTGTAATATATCAACCGTCGGTCAGGTATGAAGTTTGAATTTTTTGTGTCACTCCGCAAAAATTCATGGGCCAAAGTTTTGAATATCTAAATTAATTAGTATTTTGCAGCTAACTAAATTAGTTGGTTATGGCAATCTCCAATCAAAACATGAAATATCTCCGCAAACTTCGTGGCTGGACACAAGAAGAGTTCGCCAATAAACTCCGCATTAAACGTTCCCTGCTCGGGGCTTATGAAGAAGAGAGGGCAGAGCCAAGAATAGATGTGCTGGGAGTGGTCTGCGATATTTTTAAACTTACTTTGGATGATATTCTTCGTAAGGATTTAAGTGATAATAAAGGTAATTACCTCGCCAAACGCCGGGCTATGAAACTGGCAGGTGGCCGGCCTGAGATTCCTTTTGTACCAGTAAAAGCAGCGGCAGGTTATCTCGCCGGCTATGCCGATCCCGAATTTGTGGATGAGCTCAACACCTTCACTTTGCCGATGCTGGCCGGTGGTAATTACCGGGCTTTTGAAATTATCGGCGACTCAATGTTGCCTACACCCAGTGGCTCAGTAATAGTGGGAGAAAAAGTAGAAAGCCTGGAAGAAATAAAAAATAATATGGCTTGTATTGTAGTATCCAGAAATGAAGGAGTGGTTTACAAAAGAGTGCAAAAAAACGGGCGGCAAAAAAATAAATTGACCTTAGTTAGCGATAACCCATCTTTCCATCCCTACACCGTAAATGCGGATGAAGTGCTAGAAATGTGGCAGGCTCAAATGGTAATTTCTAAAGCCAATACCCAGCAACGGTGGGATATGGGTCAGCTTACCAATATTGTATCTGATTTGCAGCAACAGGTAACATCTTTGAAAAAGAGAATGAATTAAGGGTTTTTATGTATTGGGTAAGACATTTTTTGCGTTTTTTTGCCGTATTCTATTATCCTTCGTTACAGTTTTTTATATTTGAAGACTGCTAAAGTCGGCACATGACATTGAGAAAACTTATCTGTTTACCCTTTTTCTTGCTTTATGGTATTTCCCTTTTTTCGCAGGAAAAATCATTACAGGCTATTAAAATTTTTCAGGCACTGAAAATTGATGGCCGCCTCGACGACCCAGCATGGTCAAATTCAGTTACCACTACCAATTTTATTCAGAATTATCCATCTGCCGGAAAGCCAGCCTCTCAATCAACTAATGTAAAGGTGGTTTATGACGATGGTGCAATTTATATCGGAGCATATTTGTACGATGACCCTGCTTTAATCAGAAAACAAATCACCGCAAGAGACGCAGAAATGCAAAAGGATGTTGATTTTTTCTCCGTTTTCCTGGATACTTATAACGATAATCAGAACGGGTTTCAGTTTGTTGTTACTTCAGCCAATGTACAATCAGATGCAAAGCTGGGACCCAATTTAGGTAGCGGAGGTGGATTTGGCGAGTTTGGCGACAAAACCTGGGATGCGGTTTGGGAAAGTAAAGTGCAGGTACAAAAGGATGGTTGGACTGTTGAAATTAAGATTCCCTATATTTCCCTACGCTTTGCAAAAAAAGAAGTACAGGATTGGGGTATTCAATTTCAGCGCATCATAAGAAGAACGAATGAAAATTGTTTCTGGAACCCCGTTGATCCGGCGGTAAACGGGTTTATTAATCAATTTGGTGAGTATAAAGGCTTGCAGAATTTGCAACCTCCTCTTCGCCTCAGCTTTTCACCGTATGTATCTACCGGCTACAGAAGTTTTCCTCAATCAAGGGGGTTTTCAAAAAAATGGCTTGGCAGTGGTGGTATGGATGTAAAGTATGGGGTTAATGAAAGCTTTACGCTGGATGCAACGCTTATCCCGGATTTTGGACAGGTAATTTCTGATAATGTAATCAATAACCTTTCACCTTTTGAAGTTGAATTCAAGGAGAATCGCCAGTTTTTTACAGAGGGAACTGAGATTTTTAATAAAGCCGGTTTGTTTTATTCCCGTCGGGTAGGCGCTATCCCAACAAAATATAATAGTGTAAACAATTTTGTTGCTAATAATAATAC
>JAJAZO010000034.1 GCA_026785745.1 Chitinophagaceae bacterium
AAGCTAAAAAGAAAAAAGAAGACGAAGAGATAAGCTTTAAAAAAGAGGAGAAAGCAGCTGCAAAACCAGTAAAGAAAGAAGAAGAAGTAAAACCGGTTGAGGTAGTAAAACGCGTTAAGGTAGAAGAGACCAAAAAAGAAGATGTACCCGCCGGACCCGAAGAAGTAACAAAAGTAGAAGCACCGGAAATAGAAGAACCAAAAGTGGTTACAAAAATTGACCTCTCTACTATTGATTCATCTACCCGGCCAAAGAAAATAGTTAAACTAAAAAAGGAAGAAGAGACGAAGCCTGTTGAAGAAGAAAAGCATGCTAAAGGCAAAGCAAAAAAAGGAAAGAAAGAAGAGGAAAAAGTAAAACAGGTTGTTGAAGTAGTAGTGGCAAATGAAGAACCTGTAGCGGATGATCAGCCTGCTGTTATCGAAAATATTGAAGTAGAAAAATTAACCGGGCCAAAAATTCTTGGTAAAATTGATTTGCCCGTTGATAGTGATACAAGACCGGTAAAAGACGAAAAGAAAAAAAGAAAACGTATCCCGATAGAGAAAAAGGATACCGGCAGAAGAGAAATATTTATCAATAAAGATACCGGCGGTGGCGGAAATCGTGGTGGAGGAACGGGAACTGGCGGTGCCGGCAACTTTAACCGGGGCCGTGGTGGCAACACAGGTGGCGGAAATCGTACTGGTGGTGGCCGTGGCCCTGCCACTACCGGCGGGCGCAGAGAAGATAAACTGATTGACGAAAAAGAAATTCAACGGAAAATACAAGAAACGCAAGCTAAACTGTCTGGCGGTGGTGGCCGGAGCAAAAATACGAAAGCAAAAATGCGCCGGGAGAAGAGGCAGGAGATGGCCGATGCTCAGGGCAACATGACCGATGATAACAAATTGCAGGTAACCGAATTTATCAGCGTAAGCGAACTGGCTAACCTGATGGATGTAAGTTTTGCCGAAGTGATAAGCAAGTGTATGGGTCTTGGCATCATGGTTTCTATCAATCAGCGGTTAGATGCCGAAGTGATAGAGTTGGTAGCCAGCGAATTTGGTTTTGATGTTGAGTTTATTGACATGGAAAAGCAAATGGAAATGGAAGAGGAGAATGAAGAAGAGAATGAAGAAGATCTGAAATTCCGTTCACCTATTGTTACCATCATGGGCCACGTTGATCATGGTAAAACATCATTACTTGACCATATACGCAGCGCAAGTGTAGTGGCAGGTGAGGCCGGGGGCATTACCCAGCACATTGGTGCATACCAGGTAACATTGCCCAACGGAAAAGAAATCACTTTCTTAGATACTCCGGGCCACGAAGCGTTTACCGCTATGAGAGCAAGAGGTGCCAAGGTTACCGATATTGCGGTGATAGTAATTGCTGCTGATGATGCGGTGATGCCGCAGACCCGTGAAGCTATCAGCCATGCCCAGGCAGCCAATGTGCCGATGATATTTGCTATTAATAAAATTGATAAAGACGGAGCCAACTCGCAAAAAATATACGAACAGCTTTCGCAAATGAATATCCTGGTTGAAGAATGGAGCGGTAAGTTTCAAAGCCAGGAGATAGCCGCTAAGAGTGGATTGAATATTGATAAACTGCTGGAAAAAATATTACTGGAAGCAGAAATGCTTAACCTGAAAGCAAACCCTGATCGGGCAGCTACAGGAACTATCATTGAAGCATCATTAGATAAAGGCCGTGGTTATGTAGCAACATTACTGGTTGAAAACGGAACACTGCACCCAGGTGATTTGATAGTGAGTGGTCAGTATTTTGGCCGGGTAAAGGCCATGTTCAATGAAAGGAATAAGAAAGAAGAAGAAGCTGGCCCTTCGGCACCAGCGGTAATATTAGGATTGAATGGTGCTCCACAGGCCGGTGAAAAATTCAAAGTGTATGCTTCTGAAGCAGAAGCAAAAGAAATAGCTTACCGCCGTGCACAGATATTGAGAGAACAGGGCATAAGAACGAAGAAACATATTACACTGGATGAGATTGGTCGCCGTCTGGCACTCGGAAGCTTTAAAGAGTTGAAAGTTATCATCAAAGGTGACGTGGATGGTTCGGTAGAAGCATTGAGCGACTCATTACAAAAACTTTCTACACAGGAAATTTTAGTAAGTGTAATTCACAAAGGAGTAGGCCAGATCAATGAAAGTGATATAGTGCTGGCAGAAGCATCTGATGCTATCGTTATTGCCTTCAACGTTCGTCCTTCATTACAGGCATCTAAACTGGCAGACAATGCTGGTATCGAGATAAAAATGTACTCCATCATCTATAATGCGATTGAAGAAGTGAAGAGTGCCATGGAAGGAATGCTGGAACCAAAAGTGCAGGAAAAGATTGTTGCAAATGTGGAAATAAGAGAAGTATTCAAATTTGACAAAGCAACAGTGGCAGGATGTACTGTAAGAGATGGAAAAATTAAGAGAGATTCAAAAGTCCGCCTGATACGGGATGGTATCGTAATCTACCCAACGGGGGCTAATACAGCAGAACTGGCTTCGTTGAAACGGTTTAAGGATGATGCCAAAGAAGTGCTTTCAGGTATGGAATGCGGCTTGACTATTAAGAATTTTACTGATTATAAAGTGGGGGATGTGGTGGAAGCGTATGAGATTGAAGAAGTGAAAAGAACACTTTAAGCTACGAGTTTTGAGTTTCGGGCTACGAGAAGTACCCTGTAAATGTTAAGTCTCGTAACTCGTAGCTCACAGCTTTTCTCCTGAAACTTTTGTTAAATACTCCCAAAACTGCATATAAGTTTTACCGGGAAAACTACTTTTGAACTTATGCATAACATGAAAAGAATATTAACTGCTTGTTTTCTGCTATTGAGTTTTACAGTAGTAGCTCAACCGCAGGCAAAGAAAGTTATAGCAGATAAGATTGCTGCTGTAGTAGGGGATCGTATCATTCTTCAGTCAGACATTACCAATTCCATTCTGGATATTGCCCGGCAGGGCGGAACCGTTCCGGACAATGCCGAATGTTTACTGATGGAGCAAGCCATTGTTTCAAAAGTATTGATGCTACAGGCAGAAAAAGATTCACTACCCGTTACAGATGATGAAGTAGAAGCAGAGCTGGATCAGAAAATACGTTACTACATTAA
The DNA here is from genome assembly GCA_026785745.1 of Chitinophagaceae bacterium. Lineage (GTDB taxonomy): Bacteria > Bacteroidota > Bacteroidia > Chitinophagales > Chitinophagaceae > JJ008. The sequence goes on from JAJAZO010000034.1 coordinate 3,122, forward strand.
TCAGCTCGGCAGCCAGGAAGCCCTGGAGGAAATGGCAGGAAAAAGCATTTACCAGATAAAAGACGATGCGAGGGAGTCTGTAAAAGAACAAAAGCTTTCAGGTGCCATGCAGCGAAAAATTGTTGACAATGTGCGGATCACTCCCAATGAGGTAAAAGCCTTCTTTGAAAAAATACCAACCGACAGTCTCCCTTTTTACGAATCCGAATTGGAAATAGGTCAAATAATTCTTTACCCCAAAGCATCAAGAGATTTGGAGCAGTACATTATTGGGGAAATGAATAATTACAAAAAACAGATTGAATCCAAGATTACCACTTTTGATAAACTGGCAAAACAGGTGTCAGAAGACCCCGGAAGTAAAGACCGTGGTGGGCAGTACCAGCTCAACAGAAATGAAAAAAGCTGGGATATTATTTTTATGTCAACAGCATTCCGCCTCAAAGAAGGAGAAATATCTGTACCGGTAAAATCAAAGTTTGGGTATCACATTATACAAATGGTGCAGCGCAATGGTGATGATGCTATTGTGCGTCATATACTCCGCATACCACCTGTAACAGATGCAGAAATAGCACAGGCAAAAACAAAATTAGATTCCGTTCGCTTAAATGTCATTGCCGGGAAATTCAGCTTTAATGCTGCCGCTTCAAAATACAGTGATGATGAAGCAGCAAAATTTTCAGGACCATTTATCACTAACAGGGATGGCTCTACATATGTTACTATTGATGCATTGGATAAGGATATGGTAGGGATGCTTGGCAAAATGAAAATTGGCGACTATTCCCAAGCAACCGCTTATACAGATGAGCAAGGGAAAAAAGGGGTAAGAATTGTTTACCTGAAATCCCGTTCAGAACCACACCGGATGAACCTGCATGATGATTACAGCAAAATATCACAGTTTTCGCTGGAAGAAAAGAAGGCCAAAGCCATGGAGAAGTGGATGGTAGCAAAACTCCCTACGTATTATATTAATGTAGATCCACAAACAGAAACAGAATGTCCGCAACTAAAAAAATATGCAGGGGATAAAAAAGCATTTTAAGGGAATCTCTAAAAATCCTCCAAGAGTTAAACAAAAAAAAATCTTTTTGAGTGGAGAACTCTTGGAGGGATTAGCTTTTAAAGATACCCTTAATTTTTTTTGACAAAATAAGAAGAAGCCGTTACCGATGTAGCGGCTTTTCTCTTATAGCACTCAGGCGCATCGTTAAAGCAGCTGGTAAAAACCCCAACCCTTAAATTATTATTATAGCTATTTTTACCAATCGTTCTTCTGAACCCCGACCTGGGCCTGGTGGAATCTATTCTGGAATTATGCGATTTATTGAAAAGGACACACAAGGCTGCACCCTTTGTGTTATTATTCCGCTTGAAACCAGCATTGGGGACGATGAATTAATATAACCATATTGTCTTAACGCCTACCTTTGCGCCTTCCATGAGTGACCCCATAAAACATGAATGCGGACTGGCATTCATCCGGCTAAGGAAACCCCTCTCGTATTACCAGCAACAGTATGGCACGGTGTTGTGGGGCCTTAACAAGCTGTACCTGCTGATGGAAAAGCAGCACAACCGTGGACAGGATGGAGCCGGAATAGCAGTCGTAAAATTAAATGTAGAACCCGGCTATCCTTTTTTAAACCGGATGCGCAGCAATGCGCCACAAGCCATATCCGATATCTTTCAGCAAATTGGTAATGAATTAACAGACCTGGAAAAATATCACACGGATATTAAAAACCATCCGGGGTTGATGAAAGGACACTTGAAATTTTTAGGAGAATTGTTGCTTGGCCATCTTCGCTATGGCACACAGGGCAAAAACAAACTGGAATATTGCCATCCCTTTATTAACAGGGATACCATACCTGCCCGCAACCTGGCACTGGCCGGTAACTTTAATATTGTCAATTCAGATGAATTATTTGAGCTGATTGGTAAAGAGCCGCATCATACTGTTCGCTTCAGCGACCTTGCTGCTATGATAGAGCTGATGCATACTTTTCTATGCAAAGAAGATGAAGTATCACCCGAACACATGGATATTAAAAAGGTACTGAAAAAAGCATTGCCACTGATGGACGGAGGTTTTCATGTGGGTGGTGTTACCGGCAATGGTATCGGGTTTGTATTCCGTGATGCACATGGCATCCGGCCTTCTTATTATTACATTAATGATGAAGTGGTGGTAGCGGCATCAGAAAGAGCTGCCATCAGAACAACCTTCAATGTAGGCGAAAATGAAGTAAAAGAGTTAATGCCGGGTCAGGCATTAATAGTTAGCGAAAAAGGTGAAATTGAAATAGCACAGATACTGGAACCCAAAGAAAGAAAAGCTTGCAGCTTTGAACGTATTTATTTTTCAAGGGGCAGCGATGAAAAAATTTATAAAGAAAGAAAAGCATTGGGCTATAATTTGAGTGAACCGGTACTCAATGCAATTAACCATGATTTAAAGAATACTATTTTTTCCTTTATTCCGAATACAGCAGAAACAGCTTTTCTCGGTATGGTGAAAGGCATGGAAGCTTATCTAAATAAAGTAAAAGTAGAACGAATACTTAGCTGGGAGAAAGATTATGATCCGGAGAAGCTAAGCGAAATGGTGAACCGCCGCATCAGGATTGAAAAAATTGCCATCAAGGATGTAAAGATGCGGACCTTTATTACAGAAGATACAGGCCGCAATGAAATGGTGCAACACGTCTATGATATTACATACGGTACTGTTCGCCCCGGAGAAGATACATTGGTAGTGATTGATGATTCAATTGTAAGAGGTACGACATTAAAAGAAAGTATTATCCGGATGCTGGGAAGGTTGAAGCCGAAAAGAATTGTAGTCGTTTCTTCATCACCACAAATACGTTATCCCGACTGCTATGGTATTGATATGAGCAAGATGGGCGACTTTATTGCCTTCAATGCCGCAGTAGAGTTGATGAAAGGAAGAGGAAAGAAAAACTGTCTGAAAGAACTGCTGGAAAAATGTAAAGATTTGCACCGAAATAATCAATTGCATACAGAAAACGTAGTGAAACAATTGTACAAACAATTTACTACCGAAGAAATTTCTGCAAAAATTGCACAACTGATAACACCTGCCGGTCTTGATATACCGGTGGATGTTATTTTCCAGCGTATAGAAGATTTGCATAAGGCCTGCCCTAATAATCTTGGCGACTGGTACTTTACCGGCAACTATCCCACACCCGGCGGAAACAAAGTGGTAAACAAAGCTTTCATGAATTATATGGAAGGAAAGAATGTGAGGGGGTATTAGAGTTCGGAGTCGGGAGTCAATAGTCAGTAACTGTATTATAAAAAATTAAAACATGAAACAACTAATTCTTGTTCGACATGCAAAAAGTGACTGGGGCAATCCCGGCCTGGATGATTTTGACAGACCATTAAATGAAAGAGGGAAAAAAGACGCACCTGTAATGGCGCAACGTTTAGTTGATAAGAAGGTGACAATTGATGCGTTTATAGCAAGCCCGGCAAAGAGAGCAGCAAAGACGGCGAAATTTTTTGCGGAAGCATTTAAAACAAAAAAGGATGATATTGTGTTTAAAGAAAAACTGTATCTCGCTGAACCGGCAACTTTTTTTGCTGTTATTGCCAATGCAGACGATAAGCTTAACAGCATCGCTATTTTTTCCCATAACTATGGCATTACTGACTTTGCCAATATGCTCACTGATGTACGGATAGATAATATTCCTACCTGTGGTGTGTTTGCCCTGAAAGCAGATTGTTCCTCATGGGGTGATTTTAAAGAAGCTAAAAAAGAATTCTGGTTTTTTGATTATCCTAAAGCAGGTGGGCAGGATTGATGAAGAAATTGTTCAATAGTTTCTTTAAGAACTTTGCCAGTAGCCATTACAGGAATTTGATAATTGTATTCAGCGGCATGAGCCAATGCCTTTTGCAATGAAAAATCTTTTTGCGAGATACTAACTGCAATTCCCTTTTTCATTAAATAGATACCGAGATACTCCTGTTCTGTTTGTCCGGGTGTGGGAATAAGGATACTTTTCTTTTGTAAAGCCACTAGATCCATCACCGTGCTATATCCACTTCGGCTGATAATATATTCTGCTTCCTGCATTTCAATATTTAATTCAGCAGCAGGTAAGTGATTGTAAAATTTTATCATGTTGGTAGAAGGAATCATTGAAGCAGAGCCGGGTAATCCCCGTACAATTGTTGCCGTGCCATTATAATGACTGATGTCTTTAATAATTTTCTCTTCCAATATACCTCGTTGTGGCTCAGGGCCGGAGAGAATAATCAATAAATGATTTTTTTTCTGTGCTAAATCCTTTTTCTCAAACCGGGATAGTAAATCAATATAATGAACCGGAACAGCAGGCTTGATAGCCGGATGCGATAATTCACCCGCAAGATTGTTCTCTCCTTCTATATCAGGCACCCAGCATTCTCCGAAACGGCTGATATACTTATAATTTCTTTTCTGTAAAATTTTCTCAGCCCATTTTCCTGCGGAACTTTTTATTGTTAGTTGGTGCGTAATAAAAATGCAGGGAACCTCAGAATGGTATAAACCATATCGGTTGTCGCTGATAACTGCATCAAAATGGTGCCGGGCTATCATTTTTTTCAGCCAAAGATGTTCATATAAAATGGCCCGCCTCATTTTGGGTCCTTGTTGTATCATTTTCCAGATCAAGCCCCTGGCTGTTTTGGCATAGCGAATTTTATAACCGGGTAATTGCAAAAAAGACAGTTCAGGAAATTCAGCTTTAAGTAGTTGTTGCTGTGCCCCTTCACCAGCCAGCCAAACGTCACAGCCTTGCGTCAGCAGCTCCCGGATAATGGGGATGCAGCGGGTGGCATGGCCCAGTCCCCAATCCAGTGGGGCTACCAGAATGCGGGATTTTCCCTGTAGTTTCTCCTTCAAAAGCTGACTCATGTTAATTTTTTGACCGTTTTGGCTAAACGGGATACTAATTTCTTTGTAAAATAGTTTTAATTTAGAACTTTCAAATTATGAAAACGATAAACAAAATAGTAGCAGCCTTGTTAGTAATAGTGTTCCTGGCGGCTTGCAATAAAAATTATTATTCTGGCAGCGGCAAAGGCGGCAAGGGATGTGGTTGCCCCAGCCATAAAGGAATGAGTGGTTACTAAAATGTGCAAACACTATGATTAGCTCCAACCGAAACCTGTTGGTTGTTTTCAATACCCGTTTACCGGATGAAAAAGCCATAGAACAGGAAGTGAATTATCTGAACCAGATTTTACTCAACATTGAATCGTCCGAACAATTCTGCATTGCACATGAACTGGTTGACCGGAACCGGATTACATCCAATCGTAAAAAAATAATAAAGGAAACAAGATACTTTCGATTAAAGCCGTTTCGATTTTTAATAAATAAGAACTAATAAAAAAGAGAGAGCAGCTGGCTCTTTTTTTTAGTGAATAATTTTTATCAGGATAATTTCTTTAAAGCTTCTCTCAGTTTATCAATCATTTCCCCAATCTCTTCTTTTTTACAAGTGCCAACACTAAGCCTGTACCAGGCAGAACTCCTGTCAGTACCAAAAGCATAAAAAGGAACAACAGCAAGACCGGCTGCATTAAGTACATAAGCAGTTACTTCACTTTGATCGGCCAACATTTTTCCCTCCGTTTTTTTCTTTCCGGCCAGATCAATTTTTATGGTGAGATAAATGGCCGCTTCGGGGGCAATGGCATCAACAGACAATCCTTCACTTTTTAATTGTTGAAAGCCATCATAGATGCTATGTAATCTTTCTTCAATGGCTGCTTTGAAACCGGTTAAATATTTTTTTATACCGTCCCTGTTGCCCAAATAATAAGCCACTGCTTTTTGCTCGGCCATAGGTGCCCATGCACCGATATGAGTGAGTATGGCTTTCATTTTATTGATAACTGTGGCAGGCCCCATACTCCAACCAACCCGTACACCGGTAGCAGCAAACACTTTACTGATGGCATCAATAAAAATGGTGTACTCTCTCATCGCCGGACGAAGCGAAACGGGATTGTAATGTTTTATATCACCATACGTAAGATGCCAGTACATCTGGTCGTACATTACATATAACTTTTTTTCACCTTCACCACGTCTTGCATTTTCTTCAATTACCAAATCACAAATAGCTTCCAGTTCTTCTTTTTTAAAAGTAGTGCCGGTGGGGTTTTGTGGTGAGCACAAAGAAATCAATGTTGCTTCTTTTATATGCGGACGAAGATCACTGGCCGTTGGCATAAAATTGCTGGCAGCCGTAGCTTCCACTACAATATGTTCGCCACCTATAAAATGTGTGTAGTGATTATTATTCCAACTCGGAACAGCATATATGACTTTATCACCTTTATCGCAAATAGCACGGAACACCGCATAAATCAGCGGACGGCCACCGGATGCCACTAATATTTCATTGGTGCCATAGTCCAATCCTTCTTCATCTTTTATAAACGAGTGAATAGCTTCCCGTAAATCCAGGTTGCCTTCAGCGGCTGGATAATTGGTGAAGTGTTTTCTGTAGGCATCTACTATGGCATCTTCCAGTTCTTTGGGAATGGGAAAAATCGAAGGGTCAAAATCACCGACGGTAAAATTGTAGATACGTTCCCCCTGGCGGATCTTTTCTCTTATCTCACCACCCAATTTTACTATTTCAGAACCGATTAATGTTTCGGACAAATGTGACAGCTTCATACCCTACCCCTTTGCGGCAAAAATAACGGAAATGCGGGAGATGGGATGGTCGGACGAAAGTCACTTTTTATAATAAGGGCAGATAATTTTTTATAAAGGAAGTAATACCAACAATCCTTACACCTTCTTTGGTTTTATAATCAATCTCTGCACTACATACCACAAAATTATTTTTACATTTTAAATCGGCAGCCGATTGATAAAATCCTTTACTTACCACTGGTGAATTACTTAGTTTTATTTCCACACAGGCTTTTACCACATGCCCCCGTACCAGCACCAAATCACATTCGGCACCGGCCTGTGTACGGTAGTAATACATATCCAGCCTGTTTTCTTTGGCGTACATTACCTGGCTTACCACATAGCCTTCCCACGATGCACCTGCACCGGGATGATGCATGAGCTCTTTTTCATTTTCTAACCGAAGAAGATGGTGTAATATGCCTGAATCATTGATATAAACTTTTGGTGCTTTTACTAACCGCTTGCCAAGGTTTACAAAAAAGGGCTGTAGCCGGTTAATAATAAATGCTCCTTCGAGGTAATCCAGATACCGCTTTACGGTGACACCGGTAATGTCTAATGAGTTACCCAATTTTTCTGCATTTAATATGCTGCCCTGCAAATGTGCCAGCATACTCCAGAGCTTACGCATGGTAGTCGGGGAGAAACGTATGTCGAATAGTTGCGGTAAATCTTTTTCTATATAAGTGGTAATAAAAGAATCAAGCCAGCCTTGTAGCAACTGTGCATGGCGAAGGGTAAGTGCCTGAGGAAAGCCACCCCGGAACCAATGTTTTTTCCACGGGATATTAGCAGGCAGCTCATGCAAGCCAATGGGATGCAGGTAAAAATAAGCTACCCGGCCTGCTAAGCTTTCCGAAACCCCTTTTAGTAAATCGGGTGAAGCAGAGCCGGTAATCATAAACCGGCCGGGTTTTCTTTTTTCATCAATTACTGCCCGCAATAAAGGAAATAGTTTTGGCATCCGCTGCACTTCATCTATCAATACACATTCGTTAATATAACTCAGCAGATACTCTTCAGCATCACGGTTTAATTTTTCAAAGTCGCTGTGTTTTTCCAGGTCAAGATAAACGGCTTTTCGTTTGCTGCCTGCCTGTCCGGCAAACAGGTTTTTAGCAATGAGTTTTACTAAGGTAGTTTTGCCTACCTGCCGTGGCCCCAGTACCACTATGGCCGGAAAAGCTTTGAGAAATTTCTCTATACCCGGTTGTAAAGCCCGTTGTATCATTTTTTAAAGATACAGCTATCCTTGTAAATTTAAAATCCAACTTTAAATTTACAAGGTTGAACAAATTGGAGAATTTATATAAACCCTTGTATTCCCGTTTATAGCTATTGCCTGATGGTGTTGTGTGATAAATCCCGGTTTGTACAGGTAATAAACCAGCTAACAGATTTACATAAATCAGTTTTTGTGAAGGCTTGTGATCAGGGCTTACTATTTCAGAGCCAATCAATGTCTCCGAAAGATGCGACAGTTTCATACACTAACCCTTTGCAGCAAAAGTAAAGGGAATGGAGAAAATAGGATTTATCGTAATATATAAATGATCGCTTCCCTGTCTTATTTCCAATGTTACATGTGTTTCCCAAAACAGCATCAGTTAAACCCTCAAAGAGTAATAAAGATAAAAAAATGATAAGATGATAATTTTTTTGTAAAGAATTTGAGTAAAAAAAAGCGGATATTTAATTTACTAAGGGCATCTGCTTATTTTAATAATTAAAAATCATTTTCTGATGAATGTGTTGTTGGTAGTTGTACATTTTCCGAAGCAGCATTTAAAAAAGTTCACTAAAACCCGCCTCTGTTAAGTCTTTTGGGCCATTGCCTGTGCTGTAACCTCTGTATATTAAGCCTCTTGGTACTTGAAGTCATTTATTCCCCGTTGTCTTGTTTAGCAAAACGGACAACGTTTTATTGTGTAAGAGTGTACAGAGAGTTAAATCAATCCTTATGAAAATATTAAAATTCAATTTGCTCAGAGACAATAGCCCACCATTTTATAACTTGCCTGAAATAATTCACACTAAAAAAATTACTTATGAAACAGGTGTTATTACTATTATTAGCCTTCTTGTTTTTTTTAACGTCTTATGGACAATTAACAAAGAAGAATTGGTTAGTTGGTGGTGCTGGCAGTTTCTATACCTATAATGAAGATTATACTTCTCCAACACAAAATGTGACAGGGAAATATACAAGTATTGACTTGTCGGTTTCATTAGGATACTTTTTTGTTGACAGGTTTTCAGGAGGCTTAAGACCATACTTTTCTTCTTTTAAAGGAGAGAGTTCTGGTGGTGGGTCTACAAACTATTATAGGATTGCAATTGGACCATTTGTAAGGTACTATTTTTTAAAAGGAGGAAAGCCATTCAATTTGCTAACTGATGTAAGTTATCAATTTGGGGTGAATAAACTTTTAGGTGCTTTACACGAAAAAGGAAAATTCAATACTTTATCCATTATGGGCGGTACCGAAATTTTCTTCAATACAACGGCTGGCATGGAAATTTTATTAGGATATAACCAAAAAACTGTGTCTATCGAAAATTCACCAGGAGCATTAAATAACAATAAAAAGGGCTTTCAGGTATCAATCGGATTTCAATTTCATTTAGAAAAAGATTAAGCTAAAAATTATGAAACACATATTTCTCCTCACATTTTGTAGTGTTATTTTAAATGTCGTAAAGTCTCAACCAACTATTTCGCCATCACAAAACGATGAATATTGCCCAGGTATAGAATATACTTTCACCGCCACAGTATCAAAACCATTTTCAAGTATGATAGGTGTTGGTGGGTGTTTTCTTACACAACAGCCAACACCCCCTGTTGGCACAACATTTACATTCAAAGGAAAATTTGATGATGCAAATCAAAAGCAAACATTTCGCATCTTTCATCCCGATGCGTCGCAAACTGATTTTGATTTTAAGAAAATAAAATCACTGATTTATTCAACACCTTGTGCACAAGTATCCAATCAGGCTACAATAACAGTTCCCCGTTGCCAAATTGTAAACATCCCAATCAGTTTTACCAATGTACAATGGGGTACTGCATTTGAAAGCCCTCAGTTATGTTTTGGCAGTATTACGAATTATGAATACCAATTGCCTGTTGGCTGGTCTATTGGCACCTCTGTTTCAACTGGCAGCAATTGGATTGCAGGCAGTAATAGTGTTACGGTAACCTCCGATTTATCGAATGGTTTAAATGGAGTTATACTTGTAAGACCACGAAATACTTGTGGGACAAGTTTACAAAATGGCCAGATAACAGGACAAATACCTATTTCAAGACCAGCACCAACTACAATAACCGGAGGTGCTGCTGTATTGTGTTCCGGTACTTCAACCTATACCTTGAATTTAATCCCTGCCGGGGCTTCTGTTTCATGGTCTTTATCAAATACAACGGTAGCCAGTATTCCAAACCCAAGCACAGGAAATAGTGTGGTAGTAACAAGAATTGGGAGCGGCAGCGGGAATACAATTCTTACTTCTACTGTTTCTGACTGTAGCGGAACTTATCCACCAATTAATTTTACCATCGCTGTTGGTACTTCGGGAACTGCATCGCTGCAAGTAAACGAGTCAGCTTTTGATTTTTGTAATACCGGGTATATGCAATTTGATGCTTCTCTTGAAAACCCATCTCCGTCAACAAGCCTGCAATGGTCAGTTTCTGGTAGTGGAGCAAGAATTAAATTTAGCGCAACTGGTTATACCCCTGTTTTGGACATTAAAACGTCAGGCACTTTCGAAATCTTTGGGGTGTTAACAAATTCCTGCGGTACATCAAATTATAGCTCGGGTATATTGAATAGTGCTGATTTTTGGTCAAGCTATTGCGGTTCTTACAGGTTTTCTGTATCACCTAACCCTGTTAAGGGAAACATGAATGTTATTTTTGATAAGCCAACAAAAACAAATGAAAATATTACTATGCGTTTATACTCAGTTAATAGTTCCAGTACGGTTAAACAGTGGACATTAAAGGGCGGGCAGAATCAGTTTAATTTAAATATAGCTGATTTGAAAGCCGGACAATATATTTTGGAAGTAGTGATTGGTAAATCCAAAACATCCCGGCAGCTTATAATTGAATAATCATAAAGAAGGTGTCACTTAAATGCCGCCTTCATTATAGTACATTGTTGCAGATGTTTAAAAAACAAACGTAAAAAAAATAAAGGAGGTTACTTCAACAGTAACCCCTTTAAAATTTTTTTAATTAGTTTACTCAATCGGTTTATAATCTTTAAATAAATTCAACTTGGTTCCTTCTACCTGCTGGCGGTAAGCTGCCCATTTTCCGGAAAAGAATTCATTGATTTTTTGCATAGCCTTGGTAATAACTGTTTCAGCATTGCTTACCAGTTTTTCTTCTTGCGGGCCTGGGAACACATTCTTGGAACCGATATATTGCGCTGCTATTTGGTATATTCTCAATACAGTTAGACCAGCATCCCGGTTGATGCCTTGTTTTTCAGAAACTTTTCCGCTAATAAACTCACGGATAGACTTGATGCTGTCCTGCATGGCTTTCGTTCATTTTCGCAATGAATCGCTTTCTTTTCCATCGAGGTCTTTCAGTTTACCCATAATTTTTGTACACACATCATCTGCTTCGGTAAGGCGATCCATTCCTTCTGTTAGTTTATTACCACTTCTCTGCAGCCTTTCATACATTCTTCGCTGGGCCAGTTTTATATCATTACGATTACCTGATCTCGGGTCATCCTTTACGTTTATATAAGTCGAGTCTGATTCTTTATTTATTGTAATAACCACTTTATAGGTGCCGGGCAATACAATGAAACTGGCAGGCTCAGGTGCACCGGGCTTTGGCTTGGGTGTACCGGGCTGGCGAAAGCCTTTTTCTTCCATGCCCCAATATTGCCGGTTAAACCCACTATCCGTTTTCCATTTCAGGTTGCGGATGTTTTCATTTTTATCATTATAAATTTTTACAACTGCACTATCTGATTTTCCTTTAGCGTCTGCCATATTATTTACCATAAATGAAACAGCAGCACCACGGCTTCTGTTAGGAGCATCCCATAGACCCATCGTACTCCATTCATAACCGGGTGCGGCACGATATTGAGCCTGGTACGCATCGGGTGCGGCAAAAACTGTAAGTTTTTTTGCAACAGTTCCATTAGCTGCCGCCACTTTTCTTAATGGACGAATATCATCTACTATCCAAAGTGCTCTTCCAAATGTTGCGATGGCTAAGTCAGCTTCTCTTTCCTGTATCGCCAGATCATACGTGGAAACAGACGGATAACCATTTTTCCATTGCTGAAAGGTAGATCCGTTATCAAAACTGATCCAAAGACCTTGTTCTGTTCCTGCAAAAATCAAGTTTGGTTCTGCCGGGTCTTGTAACACACACAATGCATAGCCGGTAACCTTTTTCTCATCAATTAATCTTGTCCATGTTTTTCCAAAATCAGTAGTGCGGAAAATATATGGTTTAAAATCACCACGACGATAATCATTGGCTACAACAAACACCTCACCGGCATTATATTTCGATGCTTTTATTTGTGGTATCCAGCAACCATTGGGTAAGCCGGGAATTTTCCCCCGGAAATTGGTCCATGTTTTTCCATCGTCTGTTGTTAGTTGCACATTCCCATCATCCGTTCCTACCCATATCACACCCTTTTGTTTAGTGGATGGTTCTATGGCAAGAATAGTACAGTGATTTTCTGCGCCGGTGATATCGAGTGTTAATCCGCCGGTAGTGCTTTGATCAATTTTTGCAGTATCATTGGTCGTTAAATCCGGAGAGATGGTTTCCCAGCTGGCTCCTTTGTTATTGCTTTTATGTACATGCTGGCTGCCGTAGTAAATGGTTTTCTTATCAAAAGGATCTTGGGCAATAGCAGAGTTCCAGTTGAAACGAAATTCATTTTTTTCATCTGTACCCGGATAAGGTGGGCGGATATTCCATCGTTCGCCGGTTTTATAATTAACTCTGCCTAAAGAACCGCCCTGGCTCATACTATACACCCATCCACTTTCTTCTGCATCGGGCATTACATCAAATCCATCGCCACCACCAATATTGCTCCAATAATAATTGCGGATACCACCATTGACCCAGGTATAAGCAGGGCCAAGCCAGCTTCCATTATCCTGCATTCCACCCATAACATTATAGGGCAATTCATTATCAACGTTAATATGATAAAATTGACCAGCCGGTAATTTTTCATCAAACACCCATGTTTTGCCACGGTCTCTTGAAATGCCAATGCCACCATCATTGCCCTCAATAATCAGGTTGGCATCTTCGGGATGTATCCACCAGGCATGATGATCGGGATGGATGCCGGAATAAGGAAGCATGATGCTGAAAGTTTTTCCGCCATCTTCACTATAAGTAACCGTAGAGTGAATATCATAAAGCCGGTTTTCATTTTTTGGGTCTACATAAATTTCCTGGTAGTAAAATGGCCTGTCTGTTACTTGTGCAGGGTCATTGTTTACCATCGTCCATTTAAAACCTCCATCATCGCTCCGGTACAATGCATTCTTAGTAGCTTCTATTTTTGCATATACCCTGGCTGGCATACTGCGGGCAAAAGCAATTCCAATTCTTCCAATTTGTCCATCAGGCAATCCATCTTCTTTGGTTAATTTCTTCCAATTCTTTCCGCCATCAATAGTAATGTACATACCGCTGCCGGGACCGCCACTTTTCATAATCCAGGGCAAACGGTAATGCTGCCACATAGAAGCAATTAGTTTATTTGGATTGGACGGATCCATTACGAGTTCGGCACAACCTGTAGTATCGTTGGTAAAAAGTATGCGGTTCCATGTTTCACCACCATCTGTTGTTTTGTAAACGCCACGTTCAGGGTGTTGTGCATAAGGATTTCCAATAGCAGCAACATATACGGTATTGGGATTATCAGGATCAACAATTACACGATGAATATTTCTTGTTTTCTCCAATCCCATTTTTTTCCATGTTTTGCCGGCATCTAAACTTTTATAAATACCCTCACCTATATTTAATGAATTTCTTGGGTTGCCTTCACCTGTACCTGCCCATACTACCGAAGGGTTAGATTGCTGAATAGCCAATGCGCCAATATTCTGAATAGGCTGGTCATCAAGATGGGTTTCCAGTCGGCTCCTGCATTTTCTGTTTTCCAGATGCCGCCGGAGGCTGCGCCCACATAAATGATGGCGGGGTTTTTATGCACCGCATCAATGGCAACAATACGTCCACTCATACCAGCCGGGCCAATGTTGCGGGGTTTCAAATTCTTAAACTGATCTAATAAGACCTTTTGTGCAGCAGTAAAAAGAGATATACTAATCAGGATAGTAAATAAAAAAGATTTTATCATATCAGCAGTTTTTTGGTACGCTAAACTTACTGATAAACCACCCGGTGGCAAAAAAGTTTATATGAGTGGCATTGAAACCCTTTGTTAGAGAATAAGTGAACTATTTTACAGGTATTGCTGCAGGAGGTGCTGCATTGCTGATTTCAATCATCGTTTTCATAGCGGTCAACCCATCCTCAAAATCTTTTCCCATTTGTTTATCTAAACTGTAAAAAAGGTTGAAGATATTCAAGGGCCGGGGTGTGACCATGTTGAATGTCCAGGTTACAGTAGTAGTTGCCTTATTCGTTTCATTCAGTAAGAAAACTGATTCGGCAGTTCCTTTTTTAGGTTGCGTAAAATTAAGTTGATGCACTACTTTCCTGTTTGGTTCCAGTGCTTTGATTTCAATTTTCCCCTCACCGGAAATTTCCGGGCTTCCTTTCCAGGATGTGGAGGCGCCAACTGTTCCATCTGTTCCGCTAAGTGTATATACTGCGCTAGAATCCTGCTGGCTCCATACGGAGAATTTATTAAAGTTTTCCAGTTGTATTAGTTGGGTATAAATAGTGGCAGCAGAAGTATTGATGACGATTGATCGGTCAATCTTTTGGCTGGTGGGCAGCATAAAGGATAGAATTGCAGTTGTTACCATAACTGCTAACAGAAAAAATATCAATAATCTTCCGAATTTCATTAGAATGGGTTTTTTAGAAAAATACTTTACAGCAAAAATAACTACACAGGGTG
>JAJAZO010000035.1 GCA_026785745.1 Chitinophagaceae bacterium
CACGAAGCCTGTCAACAGTATGAAAAATTAATTACTGTTGAAGATGGAGCGGTAGAAGGTGGCATCGGCAGTGCCATTCTTGAATTCATGGCAGCACATGGTTATAAGAATGATGTAAAAATTCTGGGTATCCCCGACAGGTTAGTAGAGCATGGCACACCAAAAGAACTTCATAGGGAATGTGGTTATGATGCGCAAGCAATTGCCGATGCGGTGAGAGAGATGATGAAGGATAAAGTGAGGGTTAGCCAGCTGATGGGATAAAATATTTTTTACCGGAATTTCAACCTAATTTTAAAGTATGCAATTACTGCATACTTTTTCTTTTGTGTATAAGGGGGTAAAATAAATGTTTTACTGTTTAATCTGTTTTTTGGTCTGTACCATCAACGCTTGATAAAAAGCAACTATTACAAGTTGATGAAATAAAAAATGGTTGAAAAAATACATAATATGAAAAAAATACTCCCTTATCTAAAATTATTTTTGCCAGTACTCCTCTTACTAAATGGCTCTGGCAGCTATGCACAACAGGAGTTTACACTGACAACATCTGCCGCTAACATTATTTCTGCCAAAGCACTGATTGACTTGCCAGGACTTACCGGCGATACAGCTGCCATTATAGTAGCCACGCCTCTTGGGAACACAAAAGCATTAAATCCAAATCCAATTGGCGCCTGGTACTATTCAGGAAAATGGAACATATTTAACAGCAACTTTGCGCCGATGCCTGTGGGACTAACTTATAAAATACAATACTTTTTGACCCGCGGCCCCAATCAATTTCTGCACATGGTAACTCCGCTCAATCTTGGAAGCGAGGGTACCTATATTGATAATCCTGCACTCAATAATAATCCAAATGCACAATTCATTTTTCTTCAAAACCATTCGCCTGATGTCCGTACTGGTTACTGGCTTAATGCCTTTGAAGAAAAGGCGGGTTACAGCACTGCTGCAGGCAAATGGTATATTACGAATATCGGTGGACAGGCTATTCAGAAAGGTTCTTTTTACAATATTGTCATTAATACAGGAGGAACCAGCACACCACCAAACTCTGGAGGCGGTTCCTGCAATTGCCCTGCTTCGCTGCCCCCTAATGGAAAGGCAACAGGTGACTTGTCTGGGACATATCCTTCACCAACAGTTCAAAAAATTTCAGGCAGGCCTTTAGCAAATACTGCACCCGCCATTGGGCAAGTATTAAAATGGAATGGAACCGAGTGGGAACCTGCGGATGATAATGGCTCAACTACTTCCACGACTACACCAGCCGCCCCAGTACAAACATTTTTCAAAAATGGAAACAATAATTCCATTGTTGTTCCAACCGGTGGTATCCTATCTCTTTCAGATCTTGGGCATACAGTTACCCTCAGTAAAAAATCGAGGTTGGTTATCAGCGGAATGATAGATATCTCCGGTGACAATTGTCTTACCTGCAACACTTCTTCTCATGGATGGTTCCAGGTCAACATTAGTGGTAGTACTAAATTGGTTTTAGATATTGATGTACAAACGAAGACTACGAATTCAGCCACTATCAGCAATTTTATGATTGACCTGAATCCCGGAACCCATACTGTAAGGTTTGAGGTGAAGCATTCAGCACCTACATCAAAACTTAGTGTGACTGCCCGTCATTCTTCTATTATGGTAATCCCACTTGAATAATATCACCGTTGAAAATCTGTCACAAACACAACAGAAGTATATTCAAAAAGGCTAAATTAATAAGTCCCCGGAAATTTGTACCTTTTTATAAATAAAAAATATGCAAAGGCTTATACTTATCGGGCTGCTCCTCTTTCCTGCCATACTCAATGCACAGTTTGGCATTGGAGTAAAAGCCGGTGTCAATTTTGCCAACATCAAAGATGAGGCGGGATTCAACAGCGACAGCCGCACCGGCTTTATGGTGGGAGCTTACTTTGCTCCGGGAGCAAAAAAATTTCTAAGCTTCCGGTCTGAGATAATTCTTTCCCGGCAGGGTTATAATTATAAAACAGCCACTAATACGGGTAATGTAAATCTCGATTACCTGTTACTGCCTCAATTGTTTGTCCTTAAATTTTCAAAATTAGTACAAGTACATGCCGGTGTGCAGGGTGCATTTCTTCTTAATGCCAATGTGGACAGTACCGGCTCCGGCAGCGGCAGCCTGTTCGATTATTTCAAAAGGTTTGATTATGGAGTAGTAGGCGGTGCAGAAATTTTTCCATTTATGGGTTTGTTTATCGGCGCAAGAATTAATGTAAGCCTCAATAATGCAAATGAGGAAGCTCCGCTGGGCGGTAGCTGGCCTAATTTCATTCCCAGAGTTGATGCAAAGAATAATGTGGTACAGATCTATACGGGCTGGCGATTTTAACCAGCTTTCAGAAACCTTTAACGGCTTTGAAAAATTAGTTGTATGGATTCCCGTTGAGTAAGCATCTCACCCAAACTCAACCGCTGTTACATGAAAATTGTCCGCCTCCTGTTGCTTTCAGGTATTGCTATTGTTGCCCTTGGTTGGTTTTCTCAAACTAACGCCTGGAAAAAAACAATAGCACTGCATGCACCTAAAAAAGAAGCCACCCTTCCAATATCATACAAGACCATAGAAAAGCTGGAACAAAAAGCCACTGCTGCCAAATTATTTGCGAAACAAAAAGGCTATAATGAAAATATCTGTTTCCTGATTGACATGAGCCTTGCTTCAGGACAAACCCGTTTCTTTATTTATAATTTTAAAAAAGATACGCTACAGGCAGCAGGGCTTGTGGCGCATGGCAATTGTTTTGAATACTGGCTGGAGGGCAGAAAATATAGCAATGTGGTGGGAAGCGGTTGTACGTCGCTGGGAAAATACAAAATCGGCAGCCCTTACACCGACAAATTTGGTTATTCCTACAAATTGCATGGGCTCGATAGCAGTAATAATACTGCCTTTGAAAGAACGGTGGTGCTTCATTCTCATAGTTGTATCCCTCAAACAGAAGTGGTGGAAGAAATTTGCCAGAGTAACGGATGTCCAACAGTTTCACCAGCCATGCTGCATCTGTTGAAACCTATTATCAATAACTCTAAGAAACCACTACTGCTCTGGATTTATGAATAGGGTTTCCCAATGCTTCATCTCTTATAATGAAGCCAATGATTCTTTTGCAGGGCCTGCTTCCTTTAAATATTTTCGTTGTACATATTCTTTATAAGAGATACGTTGTACCTGGCTCAGCAGCCAGCCGTGAAAATTAAAAATATTAAGCGTTTGCTTTTGTACTTCGCTGTCGCCGCTGGAGTCTAATTCATCAATAGCTTTTTGAAACAACTTGCTTTTCTCTTTATACGCAGTCAGGTAAAAAGTATCATGAAAGCAATGCATTAATGTTTTTTCAAACGAATGTAATTTATTCCGCCCCGGCGAGCTTTTGGGATGAGATTTTTTGTAGAAATAAGTATAGGTGGACTTGTATTGTGCATCAAACAACCGGGTGTTGTTCATGTTGTACAAAATCAACAACAAAAAAAGATTGGCAAAAATAAACTGCTCTTCCCGGGTACCTTCTTTGAAATAGGTAACACCTCTTTTTGTAAACTGTAGCGACTCTATATAATTATCAAGTACAAAACAGGCAATACC
>JAJAZO010000036.1 GCA_026785745.1 Chitinophagaceae bacterium
AAAATAGACCAGTTAGTCTTAATAGCCGGTAGAAACGGGAATTGTACCTTTTTAAAATTAGAGCTATTTCTGAGCTCCCCGGTTGAGATACTAAAATATGCCACTATCGGAATTAAAAAAGTATGATTGTTTTGCCTTGGTACTTACATTTTTGTCCTGCTGTAAATCAAATACCGTACTAAACTTTAATAACTCCGCCAACAGGTTTTCAATAATATGTAACCGATACATTGAATAAATCGTAAAACTACTTAGACAATATACTCTTTCTAAGAAAACACCCTTAATAATCTTGCAAGAATAATAAAGTGGTATTACATTTATAACAAATCGAATATATCCTAAGAAAACTGTGTAATCCAACTATGAAGCAACCTATTTATTTACAGGACATTTTCTCCTGTCAGTTTCCATTCAATAAAAGTTGGTCGTCACACCTCTGAAGGATTAATTCTGAATTAATAGAATTGTTTATTTCTGAATTGACAAATCCAAGGGAATGAAAAAGTATTTTTTTGCAGTATTGATTATTGCTTTATCGCAGTTATCCAATGCGCAAACAGTAACAAAACATCTGTATCTTTCTGATCCTTCACAGGCATTGGATCGTATGGATCCGGTAGGGACAGCTGATGCCACAACCGCCTCTACCTTTAACTTCAGTACAATTGCGGCAGGAATAGTAGTAGCTGCTACCACCACCGGTTTCTCCAACAATCCTGGCTCCACCACCTTTACGGTTTCACATACTACCGGCACAGGTGCCAACAGGTTTATGTTAGTGGGTATATCTCAAAAAAATAAATTAGTAACTTCAGTTACTTATGGCGGTGTACCACTTACACTGGTAGGGGAAAGGATAGCGGGTGGTAATGCAAGGATGCATATTTATAGATTGGTAAATCCACCATCGGGTACGGCAAATGTTGTAGTGACGTTAGATGCTAATCCTGATAAAGGCATTGTGGTTGGAGTTACTACTTTTACCGGGGTTAACCAAACAACACCATTAGGTACTTTCTCTTCAGCTAATGCAAATAGCACTACTGCCAGTACAACTGTCAGTTCTGCTTCCGGAGAACTAGTGTTTGATGTGGCCACCTATAGAAACACAACAATGACGGTGAATGTTGCACAAACTTCTTTGTATAATATTAATAGCGGTGGTGAAATAGACGGGGGTGGAACAAGTACCAAGCCGGGTGCCGCATCAGTTTCCATGACCTGGACTGGTGCCGGAAGTCAGGATTGGGCTATTGGTGCAGTTCCCATTAAACCTGCCCCTGCAATTACTAATACCATTTTTACACAATCTCCGGCATTATGCAGTTCATTAACAATAAAAGCCGGTACGGCTATTACCATAACTAATTATGTAAGTATTATAAGCGGATCTATGCCGGCTAATCCCAGCATTACAGCCGTATTAAAATATGGTGGCACTAATATAATTACCCTTTCAAGTCCTGCCTATTATAATGGTACCGGAATAATAACCTGGACTGGAACTTTGGGAGCAGATGTAACTGTGCCGGCAGGGCAGGCCATTGTACTTGATATTACTACTGCACAAAGTAGCGTAACCTTTAAAATAGATTATGACAGCCAGACCAAGCCATCTAAAATAAATTTACCAGTATCTACTTATATTAATGTGAATTCGGTAGAAGTATATAATGCTGTATATCCCGGTGGCATACCCGTTAACACATCGGTAGGGCCAACCACAAAATATATCAGAGCAGTGGTAAGCGACCCATTTGGTTTCAATGATATTACTGCACTAAATATTACTATTACACCAACCGGATCGACAGTAGCTGCAACCTCTGTAGCCACAGCGGGTTGTACAAAGACGTATGAGTATGTCTGGAGTATACCGGCATCAGCAGGCACCTATGCAATAAGTGCAACGGCAAAAGAAGGTTATGAAAATACAATTACCCATACAAAAAACACCAGTATTGATGTGTGTGTGAATTGTCCGCCTTCAGCAGTAAGTGATACAGCAAGCGGACCCGGCGGCGTACCTCTTACCATTAGTGTACTGACCAATGATTCTGATCCTAACAACAATATTAATTCAGGTTCCTTATCTGTATTAACACAGCCAAGAAACGGTTCAGCGTTAATCAGCAATGGTAAAATAGTATATATTCCAAACGGTACCTTTTCAGGCAATGATACTATTATATACAGGGTATGTGACCTTTCTTCCCCTACCCCATTGTGTGCTACTGCATCCGTATTCGTTTCTATTGATGCCACCGTTATTGACGCCTGCTCCCAGACCACAAGACCCCATACCTATTATATGCCTTACCCGGAACAGGATGCATATACCGCTTTAGTTGCATCATCCAATCAGGTAGTACCCAGTAATAATATCCGGACAGTCATCAGCCTCAAAATACCTTATCCCGGAATGACGATTATATGGGATGAATGGGAAGATGGATATGAAACTAATATTTATGACCCCGTTCAAAGTACGACTAAAGTTTGGGGAGATGGAGATATTTATAATGGCATTGCACCCGGTTATCCTACGGATATTATTCCGGCTGGAGGAAGTATAGTGCTGGATAATACAATGGTTGCTAATCCAAGAAACCCGGCCATTTTTTTTTATGACGGGAAAGATAAAATTGTTTCCAGTGGCCAGATCGCTTTGACTCAGGTTTGTGGTGAACCTACCTGGATGCCGATTCAGGCGATGAAAACAAACCTTACTTCCACCTATGATTTCGGACAATCCTTTACCATTCCATTCGGGCAAAATTTCAACAGCCAGGATTTTGCCTATACCGCTTTATTAATCCGGGCTTCTGAAAATAATACAACTATTAATATTGATAAGGATAATAACGGCACTTTTGAAACCACTACTACCTTAAACGAAGGTGGCTCCTACCTGGTAAATGGCGGTGTACTAACAGGGGCCACTGTAACAAGTGATAAACCGGTAGGTGTTGAAATCAATGCAGGTGGTATAGATAATGCCTCGATACGTAATGCGCCGATATTTCCAGCTACCTGGTATTCCAATACTTATTATACACCTGTTCCCACATCTGATAATGCTGGTGACAGCCCTAAAGATACTTCTGTAGTAATGCTTTATAATAGCCTCAACAGAAGTATTACCATCAATTGGTCTTCGGGAGCCCCTGCAAATGGAAGCATAAATATTCCTGCAAAATCTGCTGTTCGTTTTCCGTTAGCTTATTCAACAACGGCAGCTTATAAATTTGTAAACCCAACGGGTGAATCATTTACGGCTATAGAAATAATTGATTCTTATACCCCGGGTGGTGGTGGAAATGGCGGAACTACCTACGACTGGTCCTTTAATCTTATTTCGGAGGAGCGGCTAACAGATTTTGCGACTGTAGCATGGGCCCCAGGCGGTTTGGACCTTGTATTGCCTATCGGGCCGGATGTAAATGGTAACCCAATTTGGGTAACACCAACTGCCAATACAACGGTGTATGTAAAATATGATGGTAATATCAGTGGCTCATCAGGTTCGGTAAGCCCCTGCGGTTTAAGATTTGATGTATCTTATGTTGTAAATGCTCTTAACTATATAAAGATTAAAGATGCAGCTGATAGCGACCAGGGGGGTACCGCGGTTTTCACCTGTAATGGTGCTAAAATTTCAGCCGCATATGGTGCAGACCCCAATGGATCCCTTACGGGTCTTGGTCTTGCCTGGTGGGATGTAGGCTCCACTATTCAGCCTTTTTGTAAGGATAAAATGGTATTTGCCAATGTGGATTATGCCACTACTGTTACAAGCCAGCCGGTTACAATTTCTGTACTGAATAATGATTTTGGCTTCCTCGCAACTATTGATCCGGCTTCTGTAAATATTCTCGGTTTATTGCAACCGAAAAATGGTACAATCAAGGCAAATACAAATGGAACTATACTTTATACACCTAACCCCGGGTTTGTGGGCATAGATACATTTGAATACCAGGTATGTTCCACTCCTGCTCTTAAATGTGATGTTGCGCTGGTGATAATTAAAATAGCCACCTGCCCTTCGGGATCAAGTAAAAATATCATTTCAGGGCAAGTGTTCCTCGATAAAACAAAAGATGGAGTAAATAATGATGGCGGTACAGGATTTTTTCCGGCCAAAGTGTATTTATATACAGATGGAAATTGTACTGGTGCTATAGATGTCAATGAATTGACTGATTCTTTGAGTGTGGATAGCTCCGGTATGTACCAGTTTACAGAATACCCTGAAAAAACCGTGTCGGATAACTTTAACGATGCAAGCGGAACCAACACTTGTGCTACAGGTACGGATGGAAACACAAGCTGGCTTACCAATTGGGTAGATGCAGGAGAGGCGGCCGCAGGGGTTGGGTTTTGTGTTTCACCTGTTCAAACAGCAGCCAATACTGATGCCGAAATTATTCTTGATGGTGCTTTTGGATTTGCACTCCGGCTCGATGATAATAATGTTTCTGCCACCCGGCAATTGAATACCAGCGGTGCTACCAAAGCATTTCTTACTTTCTCCTACAGAAGGGCTGCTGCATTAGCAGCCACCGAAGATATATTGGTACAGCTATCAACCAATGGTTCAGCATGGACTACCATCTTTACCATTTCAGGTAATGGTGCTACAGATGCAGCATATGTAACCGTATATAACCAGGACATAACAGCCTATGTATCTGCCACTACCTATATCCGGTTTCTTACCAATAATAATGTAGATGAGGGAGACCATGTATTTTTTGATGATATAAAAGTCCAGTTTCTGAAGTATAACCAATGTTATATTACAAGGCTTGACCCGTTGTCTGTACCAGCTCTTTCTTATATTTCTACAGCGGCACAGCGAACAACTACGTTCACTAGTGGTGCCACCTGTGCCTCGCAATTTGATTTTGGTGTAGCAAAGAACAATATTACAGTCAGCGGAACTGTTTTTAATGATCCGAATGGATTAA
The DNA here is from genome assembly GCA_026785745.1 of Chitinophagaceae bacterium. Taxonomy (GTDB): domain Bacteria; phylum Bacteroidota; class Bacteroidia; order Chitinophagales; family Chitinophagaceae; genus JJ008. Next base: position 4,977 of record JAJAZO010000036.1, read on the forward strand.
AAAACAACCAGGTGAATGGCCCCGGAATTGGCAACCCTGGTGGTGCCACTCTTTATGCATACCTGGCAGATGCATCAAACAAAGTCGCATTTAAGGCAACGGTTAACAGTTCTACTGGTGATTTTTCTTTTCCGCTTGCCGATGTAAATACTACTTATACGTTGATGATCTCTACAACCAATGTGGCGCTGTATGCTAATATGCCGGCCAATGCCAATCTGCCATCGCCATGGGAAAGCGTAGGTGAAGAATATGGAAATAATAACAGTGCAGGAACTGGTGTAAAAAGCGGAACCTCCAATTCATCAGTCAGTATCACTTCGGGAATATCAAATGTAACACTAATGAAAATTGGAATTCAAAGAGTTCCAGATAGCGATATTAAATTTATCACCATTGCAAGACCATCCATCAACCAGATGATTACGCTGAATGGAGGTGTTAATCCGCCTATATTAAGCGGATCAGATCCCGAAGATGCTCCTGCCGCTGGCACCTTGCTATCAGGAAAGAATGTGATTATTGATGCATATCCTTCCAATGCTGAATTATATTATAATGGCATACTGGTAAATGATGATCAGTTGATAACGAATTTTAGCTCAAGCCTGTTGCAGGTAAAAGTAACATCAGCCACATTGGGCGATACTACTATCACATTCCTTTACTCATATGTGGATTTGGCAGATAAAAAAGATCCAGTACCGGCATCTTATACACTTTACTGGCCCATACCATTACCGGCCACTGGTTTAACACTTATAGCAAACCTTAACGGAGACATTGCCAGTTTAAAATGGAGTACTTTATCCGAGCAGAATACCAGGTACTTTGTTATTGAACGGAGTATTGATAATATAAACTTTTCAGCGGTTGGAAATGCCATACCGGCAGCAGGAGAAAGTACCAGTAAAAGGGAATATGGAATGCTTGATAATATTAACAGCCTTCTGCAGAATCCGGTTGTTTATTACAGGGCGATGCTGGTTGATATTGATGGAAAAATAAAATACAGTAACGTAGCAACTTTAAGATTGTCCCAAAAAACAGGAGTAATGGTGGGACCCAATCCTTTCTACTCATCTATTATAATAACTCTTACTACAGACAGAGAAACTATTATTGAAATCAACCTGATGGATGTAAACGGAAGAGTTATCAGGAAGAGCAGCCAGTCAGCATCAAAAGGTTTAGTTCAGATTACCGTTGATGGCCTCGGGCAATTGCCTGCTGCAGTTTACCAGGTAGAAATTGTGGATAAGAAGGCGGGAACGGTTTTTCATAAACTATTAAAAAGTTTTAAATAAGCTGCATTTTTATCTTCAATAATCTTTATGAGAGGCTGTCTCAAAAATTGTTTGAAACACGAAGAAAACTAAGTTCACACAATGGACACAAAAAACTAACCTGAAAACTAATACGTTGTGTTCTTTGTGTTTTTCTTCGTGGCCGTTGTGTTACTTTTTTTATCCTTTTTGAAACAGCCTCTTTTTATTATTCTAATTCATTCTATTTGGATATTAAACATATCGGTACTGTAATCCTTTGAATATCCAGGTTTTTTCGGATCATGATAAGTTTAGCTTATCCAAAGTGTATACAATTTTTTAATAAAAAAACCCTCCGGATAAAGGAGGGTTTTAAGATTATTAAAGACTGTAATTCTTATTCAGCTTCAGGCTTTGCCTCTTCTGTTGCTTCTGTTGAAGAATCTTTTGCCTCTTCAGTTGCCGGAGCATCTTCTGTGGCACCATCCATTTTCTTCTTTAAATCAGCCAGCACACCCAAATCACCAAGAGTAGCTTTCTCTACTTTACTCTGCACACTCTTCACCGCTTTCCTTGTATTATCAGCTTCTACTCTTGCTTCTTTTTTTACTGCTTCAGCTTCTTCTACTTTGCCCTGCTCCCAGATACGGGTATGAGATACCACAATTCTTTTTTCATTGCGGTCAAACTCAATAACCATAAACTGAGCAGTTTCATCGGCACCAATGCT
>JAJAZO010000037.1 GCA_026785745.1 Chitinophagaceae bacterium
CAACAGGGAAAATTTCACCTGCGGCAACCATGCCTGTTACCTTGGTAATGCTGGAAGCCATCCGTGATTTTTATTACAAAACAGGAAAGCGTATTGCGATGAAGCCAGCCGGTGGAATATCAAAATCAAAACTGGCCTTGCATTATCTGGTAATGGTAAAAGAAGTGCTGGGAGAAGATTGGCTGAATAATGAATGGTTCCGTTTTGGTGCCAGTAGTCTGGCGAATGATGTGCTGATGCAGTTAGTGAAATTAAAAACGGGTTTGTATCAGAGTGCAAATTATTTTTCGGTGGATTAACAGCCTGTCCCCCGCAGCGGCGGGGAGACTTAGGTCAATCAGTCTTTTCAAATATTAAACTTGTTGAAAGAATATCGCTGAGAAAATAAAGACTCCTTGAAAAGCAAGGGTTGTGCAAGGATGGCCTTCTCCCTTTAGGGGAAGGTCGGGATGGGGTTGAATAGCGAACAGAACGATGAAGAGTGATTAATTTATCCTCTTCCACTGGAAGAAAATAAATTAACAAATCAGCGATTGCAACGGAAGTTCATCCGTGTTAATGTCGCTGGTAAAATAATCCGCCTTCGACAAGGCTACGGCGGACAAGAAAAATAAAATTATGGCAGTAATAAAAAAGAAAGCCGGAACAAAAAGCAACACTATCAAATTAAAATTTGATACTTCTTGGTCGTATGCCCCTGCACCTGAAAGTAAAAGTGCAGCTACGATTAATAAACAATATGATTTGTTTATTAATGGTGAATGGCAAAAACCAAGCAGCAAGAAATATTTTGATACCATCAATCCGGCGAATGAAGAAAAGTTGAGTGAAGTAGCAGAGGCTAATGCTGCGGATGTTGACAAAGCAGTGAAGGCAGCAAGAAATGCATATGATAAAGTGTGGAAGAAAATGCCTGCGAAAGAAAGAGCCAAATACATTTTTCGCATTGCCCGCATAATGCAAGAAAAAGCAAGAGAGCTGGCCATTATTGAAACATTAGATGGTGGCAAGCCGATAAAAGAAAGCCGTGACTTTGATGTGCCGGCGGCAGCCAATCATTTGTTTTATTATGCAGGCTGGGCCGATAAATTAGAATATGCTTTTCCGAATCGTACCACAGAACCGCTGGGTGTGGCGGGACAAATTACGCCGTGGAATTTTCCTTTATTGATGGCTGCATGGAAAATAGCTCCGGCATTGGCAACAGGTAATACGGTGGTGTTAAAACCTGCTGAAACAACCTCGTTGACAACATTGAAACTGGCAGAGATAATTCAGGAAGCGGATTTGCCACCCGGCGTTGTGAACATTATTACCGGTGCTGGCGAAACAGGTGCTGCTATTGTTAATCATATTGATGTAAATAAAATTGCCTTTACCGGTTCTACCAATGTTGGCAAAATAATTCAACGGGCTATTGCGGGTACGAATAAAAAAGCAACTTTAGAATTAGGTGGCAAGGCCGCTAATATAATTTTTGAAGATGCACCTATTGACCAGGCGGTGGAAGGTGTGGTGAATGCTATTTTTTTTAATCAGGGTCATGTTTGTTGTGCCGGTTCAAGATTATATGTGCAGGAGTCGGTAGCCAAAGAAGTAATAAGAAAATTACGGGATCGTATGCAATCATTGATTGTTGGCGACCCGATGGATAAGAATACAGACATTGGTGCAATCAATTCGAGAGAACAATTACAAATTATTCAGAAATATATTGCTATTGGTAAAAAAGAAGGGGCGGAAATGTATGAGAGCAGTTGCCCATTACCTTCCAAAGGTTTTTGGTGCAGGCCAACCATCTTTAGCAATGTAGCGCAGAGCAACCGCATAGCACAGGAAGAAATTTTTGGACCGGTATTATCAATTCTTACGTTCCGCACTGATGATGAAGTGATTGAAAAAGCAAATAATTCGCCATACGGCTTAAGTGCCGGTGTGTGGACGGATAAAGGGTCTAAGATTTTCAACATGACGAAGAGAATGAGAGCTGGGGTGGTGTGGGCCAATACCTTCAATAAGTTTGATCCTACTTCTCCCTTTGGTGGATATAAAGAAAGTGGATTTGGAAGAGAGGGTGGGCTGCATGGGTTGATTGCGTATGTGAATATAAAATCCTGACCTCCGCCAATTGGCGGAGAGACTTAGGTTTGAAAAACCTGTTTGTTATTTTCAGAGTTCTTTATTTCAAAAGTTATTTGTAGAAAAGATTGCGAAGCAATCAATCCGTGTTAATCTGTGTAATCTTTGGCAAAAATATTTTGTGTTATTTAGTGTGTTTTTCCCGTTAAGGCGGGACAGGCAGTGGATAAAAAATTATGTATGGAAAAAACAATTAAAAAATCTTCGCTAAGCATCAGCGAAAATGGATTAGAGAAAAAAACTTCTTCTAAAAGATTAGAAGTAGTAAAGACCTATAAAATTTATATCGGCGGACAGTTCCCCAGAACAGAATCTGGCCGTTATTATATTCCTGTAAATGCTGCCGGAAAAAAACTGGCGAATATTTGCCTGAGTTCAAGAAAAGATTTTAGAGATGCTGTGGTTAGTGCAAGAGGTGCAGTAAGTGGCTGGAGTGGCCGTGCCGCCTTCAACCGCAGCCAGATATTATACCGTATGGCGGAGATGCTGGAAGGAAGAAAGGCTCAGTTTATTGATGAATTGATACAACAGGATGCTACTAAAGCAAAAGCTGAGAAAGAAGTAAACCTTTCCATTGACCGTTTAATATATTATGCCGGCTGGTGTGATAAGTTTCAGCAACTGTTCAGTTCGGTAAATCCTGTTGCGAGTTCGCATTTTAATTTTTCTGTTCCCGAACCGACAGGAGTTGTTTCTATCATTGCTCCGCAAAGTGATTCACTGTTAGGATTGGTTTCAGTTATTGCTCCGGTAATTGCTGGCGGTAATACTTGTGTGGTACTGGCATCTGAAACAAAACCGCTTTGTGCCGTTACTTTTGCCGAAGTATTAAACTCATCTGATTTACCAGGTGGAGTTGTTAATATTTTAACAGGGAAGCCATCGGAACTGGCCAGTTGGTTTGTGGACCATATGGACGTAAATGCAACCATTTACTGCGAAAACAATTCTGAGACAAAGAAAATGATACGGGAAAAATCGGCCATGAACCTGAAGCGTATCACTTTCTATGATAAGATAAACTGGTACACCAACGAAGGGCAATCACCGTACTTCATTATGGATACCCAGGAAATAAAAACCGCCTGGCACCCGGTTGAAAATATTGCCGGGGCGGGAGGAGGTTATTAATTTTGGTAAGATATTTGAGCTTTATGACACACATGAAATGAGCTGCATTTAAGTCTTCCAAACGGGAATGACTACCGTGGCGAATAACATGTGGCTAATAACAACTATAATAAACACATGAAATTATTCTTTACAATCGCAGCTTTTGCTTTCTCTATCGCCTGTTTTGCGCAACAAGATACTGCCTGGGTTGCGCCGGTTGACAGTAACACAGTTATCGTAAACAAAGACCCCCGTATTGATTTATTGGTAAAAAAACAGGCTTATATAAATGATATAACGAGCCGTGGCAACAAGAGGACAGACAAAGGTTTTCGCCTGATGATTATCAGCACCAACAACAGGGATGAAGCACTGGCGGCTAAAACGAAAGTCTATACTTTCTTCCCCGACCTGAAAGCTTATATGTGGTATCAATCCCCTTATTTCAGGGTAAAAGCAGGGAATTTTAAAGACCTCAAAGATGCTGAAGCCTATCAAAGAAGATTGAATACTTATTTTCCTAAAGGGGTGTTTATTATGAAAGATGTCATTGAAGTAAAACCTTCAAAGAATAACGGCTCCGACGACGATTCACAGCCTTAAGAACTTTTACAACAAATCATTTAAAATCCTTGTTCCGTCAACAAGGATTTTTTAGCTTGTGACGAGCTGCTCTGCCGCTTCAGCCTGAAATCCTATTTTTGCGCCATGCAAGAAAAGATAAAAGCCTTAGCCAAAAAATATGCACCCGACTTTATAGAAGTTCGCCATCATCTTCATGCCCACCCTGAACTAAGCTACCAGGAATTTGAAACATCCAAATTTATACAAGGAAAACTTAAGGAAGTGGGAATTCCATTTGAAATAAAAGCGACAACGGGTGTAGTTGGATTAATAAAAGGGAAGAACCCTGAAAAGCGAATTATTGCCTTAAGAGCTGATATGGATGCACTACCTATCAAAGAAGAAAACGATATTCCCTATAAATCAAAGAATGATGGGGTGATGCATGCCTGCGGACATGATGTACACACTACCTGTTTGCTGGGTGCTGCAAAAATCCTTTTTGAACTAAAAGATGAATGGGAAGGCACAGTAAAACTTATTTTTCAACCGGGTGAAGAAAAAAACCCCGGTGGTGCTTCGCTGATGATAAAAGATGGAGTGCTGGAAAATCCGAAGCCACAAGCTATTCTTGCCTTACATGTAAATACCATTTTAGAGGTTGGTGAATTAAGTTTTCGCAGCGGCAAAGTGATGGCCAGTGCCGATGAAATTTATATAACAGTTAAAGGTAAAGGCGGTCATGCTGCATCTCCGCATCTTATTATTGATCCTATTCTTATCAGTTCGCATTTAATTATTGCACTGCAACAATTAATAAGCAGAAATAATAATCCTTTCAATCCGTCTGTTCTTTCCATTTCTTCCTTTAATGGCGGCAATACCACCAATGTTATTCCTAATGAAGTAAAAATGATGGGAACGTTCCGTGCTATGGATGAAACCTGGCGTTTTAAAGCACATGACCTGATTCGCAAACTCACCACCAACCTTGTACATTCTATGGGTGGTGAAGTGGACCTGCACATTGACGTAGGCTATCCCTGTGTAATGAATAATGAAAAAGTAACAGCCGCTGCTATGAGTAAAGCTGCTGAATATATGGGTGCCGAAAAGATAAGCGAAACAGAACTTCGCATGGGTGCTGAAGATTTTGGTTACTATGCTCAACAAATTCCTGCCTGCTTCTATCGCCTCGGCACTATGAATAAAGCAAAAGGCATTACCGCCGGTGTACACACCCCTGTTTTTAATATTGATGAAAATGCGATTGAAATTGGAATGGGAATGATGGCGTGGCTGGGCAGTAATGTTGAATAATAATCCGAACTTCATAAATTAAGTGGACAAATAAGTTTCAGCAATGAGTATCTATGATACAGAAGGCTCCGTTCAACAATCATTTGATGAAAATGCAATCCCTGAAGAACAGTTACAAGCTCAGTGGGCTGAATTTATAGAACTTAAAAAAGTAATTGCAGGCCTATCCGTCAATAATAAAAAGCCGATTTCTATTTTAGACATTGGCATTGGTGATGGAAGAATTGTAAAACACTTGTACAGCATACAGGAGATCTGGGATTGTATAGCATTATATCACGGCATTGATAATGCAGAGCCTTGCCTGGCTATTTCAACTAAACTCATCAACGATTTAAAAATTCATAATAAAGTAAGGTTAAGTAATTTGGAAGCACATCAGCTCGATACGTTAACTGAAAAATATGATTTGATTATCATTACATGGTTTACTGCCGGCAATTTTCATCCTGAAGATTTCCCATTTGAAACATATAAAGAATCAGGCAAAAGAATTGATTTATCTCAAAATAAAAGGTTTGAAATGATTTTCTACAATGCTTATAACATTTTAAATCCCTGGGGAGAAATCCTTATTGGTTCCTGCTACATTGATAATGACAATACAAGAAAAAAACAAGAAGCATTTTACAAAAAATTGGGAATGACGGTAATTACCGATTCGCAGGACACATTTACAGCCACCAAAGAAAAATTTTGGTCGCAACGTTTTACAAAAGAAAAATTGAAGGCCTATCTAAGTTTCGTTGCTCCTGATAAAATTATATGCACTCCATTGGATACTTATGATTTTGCCATGCAAGTAAGGATAAAAAAGTAGTGACAGTTGTAATTAAGGCTAATCTCGACAGCTTATAAATCACTCATTTAGAACAAATTTTTCCTAAAATCAGTTCGGATTTTTATTTTGTACATTGCACCCCGCCTCAGATTAGAGAAGAAGATTGAACAATAAACCAGCAATATGTCAAACGACCTCCGAAAGCAACAGGCCCTCGAATATCATTCCAAAGGAAGACCTGGTAAAATAGAAGTAGTCCCCACCAAAGAAGCAAAAACACAAAGAGATCTCTCTCTTGCTTATTCTCCCGGTGTGGCAGCTCCCTGTTTGGAAATTGCTGCTGATGTAGAGAATGTATATAAATACACCGCCAAGGGAAATTTGGTCGCCGTTATCAGTAATGGTACGGCTGTACTTGGCCTCGGCAACATCGGTCCCGAAGCCAGTAAACCGGTAATGGAAGGCAAAGGTGTTCTCTTTAAAATATTTGCTGATATAGATGTATTTGACATTGAGATCAATGAAACAGATCCTATAAAGTTTGTGCAGATCGTAAAAGCATTAGAACCAACTTTCGGTGGCATCAACCTCGAAGACATTAAAGCCCCGGAATGTTTTTACATTGAAACAGAACTAAAAAAAATACTAAACATTCCGGTGATGCATGATGACCAGCATGGCACTGCTATCATCAGCGCAGCAGCATTACTGAATGCACTGGAAATCCAGAAAAAGAAAATTGAGAAGGTAAAATTTGTAGTGAATGGTGCCGGTGCAGCAGCGATGGCCTGCATCATGTTGTATGAGTCATTAGGTGCTAAACATGAAAATTTTTTATTGTTTGATAGAAAAGGAGTGCTACATAAAGGAAGAACCGAGTTGGAAGATTTCAAATTGAAATTTGCTAATGCAAAAGGTGAAATGACACTGGCACAAGCCATGAAAGATGCTGATGTGTTTATTGGTTTGAGTGCAGGTAATTGTGTTACTGCTGATATGGTGAAAAGCATGGCAAAAAATCCTATCGTATTTGCAATGGCTAATCCCGACCCGGAAATAAGTTGGGAAGATGCAACCAGTGCAAGGAAGGATATCATCATGGCGACAGGACGCAGCGATTATCCTAACCAGGTAAATAATGTATTGGGCTTCCCTTATATATTTCGTGGGGCATTAGATGTAAGGGCTACTCAAATTAATGAAGCCATGAAGATGGCTGCTGTAAAAGCATTGGCAGAGCTGACAAAAACACCTGTGCCCGATATTGTGAACATGGCCTACAACGAAAAGAGTATTGTATTTGGCGAAAACTATATCATTCCCAAACCGCTTGACCCAAGATTATTAGCCACTGTTGCCCCGGCTGTTGCCAAAGCTGCTATGGAAAGTGGTGTTGCAAAACAACCGATAGGAAACTGGGAAACGTATGTTACCGACCTGAACAAACGATTGGGCCTCGATAACCAGGTAATGAGGGTAATTGGCAACAAAGCCCGTCGTGACCCGAAACGTATTGTTTTTGCAGAAGCAGACAACATTAAAATCCTGAAAGCAGCACAGATTGTTTTTGATGAAGGCATCGGTTACCCGATTTTGCTGGGCGATGAAATAAAAATTAAAAAAATGGCAGCCGCTAACGGTATTGATATTGAAGGCCTCCCCATTTTTGACCCCCGCAGCGAAGCCACGGAAGAAAGAAGGAATAAATATTTCGAAATATTTTTTGCAAAAAGGGGCCGCCGGGGTTTCAATGCCTATGAAGCAAAGAAAGTGATGCGGGATCGCAACTATTACGGTTGTATGATGGTAGAATGTGGTGATGCTGATGCAATGATTTCAGGTCTGGCAAAAAATTATCCTGATACCATTAGACCGGCATTGCAAACTATCGGCACAGAGGAAGGAGTAAAGAAAATCGCCGGTATGTATTTAATGCTTACAAAAAAGGGGCCTTTGTTCCTTGCCGACACAACAGTGAATTTCAATCCAACCGCAGAAGAGCTGGCGGAGATTACATTGATGGTAGCGAAAGAAGTACGCAACTTTAATATCATTCCCCGCATCGCAATGCTGAGCTATTCCAACTTTGGCAGCAGTAATTCTCCTGAAGCTCAATTAGTAGCCAGAGCAAGAAAAATAGTGAAAGAAAAAATGCCAACGCTACTGGTAGATGGAGAAATGCAGGCAAGTGTGGCCTTCAATAAAGAATTGATGAAAGAAAATTATCCCTTTAGTGAATTAGCAGACAAAGATGTGAACACTCTTATTTTTCCAAACCTTGCCTCAGGAAACATTGCATACAACTTATTAAAAGAATTAGAAACCGCAGATGCAGTTGGCCCGATATTACTGGGTTTAAAGAAGCCAGTACATATTCTTCAACTCGGATCATCAGTAAGAAGCATCATTAATATGGCATTAGTTGCCGTGGTAGATGCCCAAATAAAAAGCAAGATTGCCACCGATGAAATTGTAAAAAAATCCCGGTGGTGGAAACGCTTCAGAAAAGTAAATAAGGATTTATAAATTATCAGTGTCATTTACTGAAGAAAAGCCAATGGCGAATCGCTTCTGGCTTTTCTCTTTTCATCCTGTATCTTAGCGTTATAATATGACTATTTTCAGTGACATTGGCCGTTACCTCTTTATGATAAAAGGCATGTTTTCCCGGCCGGAAAATGGGAGGATGTATTGGAAAGAATTCATTCACCAGTGTACAGAGATTGGTTTTGGTTCATTGGGCATTGTGGCCATTATTTCTGTTTTTATAGGTGCTGTTTCCACTATTCAAACAGCCTATCAGCTGGTCAGCCCTTTGATTCCACCGTCTACTATTGCCCAAATTGTACGGGATACCGTAATCCTGGAATTTGCGCCGACACTTGTCTGTATTGTTTTGGCCGGTGTAGCAGGTAGCCGTATTGCCAGTGAACTGGGCAATATGAGGGTAAGTGAACAAATTGATGCACTCGAAATAATGGGCATCAACACCAAAACATATTTGATACTACCAAAAATTGCAGCATCATTGTTAATGATTCCATTACTGGTTGTTCTCGCTATGGCATTGGGCATCTGGGGTGGCAGGCTGGCAGCCACTGCCTCCGGTATTATTTCCGGAAGTATTTATGATAAGGGTCTGCTCGAATTTTTTGTGCCGTTTAATGTCATTTTCGCTTTAATAAAAGCTTACGTTTACTCTTTTATCATTGCCAGCATCCCGGCATTTTACGGTTATTATGTACAAGGTGGGGCATTGGAAATAGGAAAGGCCAGTACCAAAGCGGTGGTGGTAAGTTGCATCTTAATATTATTTGCTGATTATTTATTGTCGGCATTATTATTACCTACCTAAATATAAAATCTAACAGCTTATGGCTAAAAGCCAACAGCTTTATTATGATTGAAGTAAAAAATATTAAAAAGAGTTTTGGCGACAAAACGGTGATACAGGATGTAAGTTCTGTAATGAAAGCCGGGCAATGCAACCTTATTATCGGTTCCAGCGGCAGTGGTAAAACTGTACTGATGAAATGTATGGTAGGATTGTTTGAACCAGATGATGGTGATGTACTTTATGGTGGTCAAAATTTTACCGTCATGAAAGGTGCAGACAAAACAGAAATACGAAAAGAAATAGGTATGCTATTCCAGGGCTCCGCTTTGTTCGACAGCCAGACGGTGGAACAGAATGTAATGTTTCCCCTGAATATGTTTACGAAAGACACTCACAAAAAGAAACTGGACAGGGTAAATGAAGTACTGAACCGGGTAAACCTTGTCGACTCTAATAAAAAATTTCCTTCGGAGTTGAGCGGTGGTATGAAAAAAAGAGTAGCTCTGGCCAGGGCCATTGTATTAAATCCCAAATATCTTTTTTGTGATGAGCCTAACTCCGGTCTCGATCCTCAAACATCACTTGTAATTGATAAACTGATACAGGAAATAACTGTTGAATATAATATTACAACTGTCATCAATACCCACGACATGAACAGTGTGATGGAAATTGGAAATTATATTCTTTATATGTACCAGGGAAACAAAGAATGGGAAGGCACCAATAAAGAAATCATCTTTAGTAAAAATCAACGGTTGAATGACTTCATTTTCGCCTCCGAATTTTTACGGGATGCCAAAGACATGCGGATGCTCGAAGAAACCGGTAAAATTGCCAACGATAGGAATATGGATGAGTTACTGGGTACGGATGCCCCTACCCTTCTGCCTCCCCCGGATAAAGACAAATAATCATCACATGAAAAAGCTGTTGCCATTACTTACTCTTCTTTTTCTTTTTACACTGCTTTCTTCTCATGAATTCTGGTTGCAACCTGCTACATACATTTATAAAAAAGGGGATAAAGCAAATATCAGGTTCCGGGTAGGTGAAAATTTTGAAGGTGAGAACTGGGCAGGCAACCGGTCTAAAATAAATTTTCTTTCCTTGTACTTGAATGGTAAAAAAATCGATCTGTCAACCGCTATGTCTGACAATAAAGGTGACTCATTACAATATACTTTGCCGCAGGATGGAACTGCGGTAATTGTTTATAACGGTTTTAATTCATTTATCGAACTGGAACCAGCTAAATTCAATGCTTACCTCGAAGAAGACGGTTTGCGGGAAGCAATGAATTACCGGATAGAGCATAAGGAAACAGACAGTATGAGCCATGAATTTTATCAGCGCAGTGTAAAAACAATTCTGCAGATTGGTGAAAAGTATGATAGCTCTTTCAAAGAAGTTACTCCGCTTCCGCTTGACATCATACCCATGCAGCACCCCTATCTTGTCAAAGACAAGCAAAAGATGACGATGAAAGTCTTGTTCAACAAAAAGCCCTTGGCCGAACAACTTATCAAAATATGGTATCGGTCTGATAATACAACGAAGATGGAAGAATTATTGACTGACGAAAACGGCCTTGTCAGTTTCAAAATAAAAAAATCGGGTTGCTGGATGGTAAGTACAGTAAAAATGAAACATCTTGAAAATGATCCCTATGCGAATTGGCAAAGCTACTGGGGCAGTTGTACCTGGGGTTATCAATAACCTTTAACAAACGATTTCATTCGTAAGCTGCAAGATGGAATAATATATGCTGAAGAAGCTATTATTCCATCATTAAAACAACAGCTTATGTACAAGATTTACTTTCCATTTATTTCTATTTTATTAATTTCCTGCAGCACCAAGATCCGTTACATCGGCAAATCCCTTCCGCCAACAAAGAATGTAGAAGTTTTTATTGCCGAAAAATCTATAAAATCACATTTTGATTTAATAGGGAAAGGCTACCTGAGCAAATTTGGGTTAAGCAGTCCTGATAAAATTCAAAAAAAAGCGGAAAAATTAGCGAGGGAAAAAGGAGCAGATGCAGTCCTCATTACTGATTACTACATAACAAATACTGAAGAAGTGAATATCAGCAGTATCTACAGAACTGATACTACCAATCATGGCATCATTACAACTGGAAATACTACGGTGAAACCATCCATCGCCACTGGCTATAATATCCTCTTCTTAAAATATAATAAGTAAGGTGTACGCTTCTGCACATTGTTTCATTTCCCTTACTTTTGCCTGACTTAAACAACAGGCTAATGAGCATTCTTGTCAATAAAAATTCGAAAGTATTAGTGCAGGGGTTTACCGGTACTGAAGGTACTTTTCATGCTACACAAATGATTGAATATGGCACTAATGTGGTGGGCGGCGTTACTCCCGGTAAAGGGGGCAGCACCCATCTTGACAAACCCGTGTTTAATACTGTGGCCGATTGTGTAAAAGCGACCAATGCCGATGTCAGTATCATATTTGTACCGCCTGCCTTTGCTGCTGATGCCGTTATGGAAGCCGCTGATGCAGGTATCAAATTGGTGGTTTGCATTACCGAAGGCATACCTGTTCAGGATATGGTAAGAGTGAAAAATTATTTGCAGGGGAAAAGTACAAGATTGGTTGGCCCTAACTGCCCGGGTGTTATCACTGCCGGAGAATGTAAAGTCGGCATCATGCCCGGATTTGTATTTATTCCCGGCCGCATTGGTATTGTTTCAAAATCCGGCACACTTACCTATGAAGCTGCTGACCAGGTAGCAAAAGCTGGTCTTGGTATTTCTACTGCAGTGGGTATCGGCGGCGATCCCATTATCGGAACTACCACTAAGGAAGCCGTAGAATTATTTATGAATGATGACAATACTGATGCAATAGTTATGATTGGTGAAATTGGTGGCGGTATGGAAGCAGAAGCAGCTAATTGGATTAAAGCAAACGGAAATAAAAAACCGGTGGTTGGTTTTATTGCTGGTCAAACCGCACCTCCCGGTCGTCGTATGGGACATGCCGGTGCTATTGTTGGCGGAGCTGATGATACAGCAGCAGCCAAAATGAAGATCATGTCTGAATGTGGTATTCATGTAGTAAGCAGCCCCGCCGATATTGGAAAGAAGATGGCTGAAGTGATACCCCCATCCCCTAAAGGTGGGCTTTAACAACCACAGCTTATACAAATTGAAAGCCTCTCCAAAAAAATGGAGAGGCTTCTTATTTTAAAACTCTATAATACTCTCCGCCGGTTGGCGGAATTGGGGTGTAATTATTGGGATTGACGGATAAAACCGGCCAGGTCATCTTTACTGCTGCTGAATGTCAATGCATCATTTAACTGGTAGTAATTCTGCTTGTCCACTGTTTTGCGGTAAGCATATTTTGCTACTTCCAGTTTATTGTTTTCAAAAGTGAAGAGCATTGCCAGTTCTTTTACCTGTTGAGTAGTAAAGTTGTTTTTGTCAATGATGGTTTTAGCAGATATCAGCCTGTTATTTTCAAACCATTCCTTGCGGATTTGGTCTTTAACCACTTCAAAATCCCGGCTGTTCATTACATTACCATAGCCATTGTTCCAGCCCCCACCATTGCCGTTATCATCTTCATTGTAGTAACCATCGGTACGGTCCATACGTTGTTCGTCTACAAATACTTTACCAAACCTGTTTACGGTAATGTCAGTATGGAAACCTCTCTTGATGTAAACCGAACTTGCATAAATTACCTCCTGGCGTTGTCCAAATAGTCCGCCACCATTTCTGCTTCTATCATCATTTGCGCCTCTTTCATTGTTTCTGTACCTTTCATCATCTCTGTTCCAATCCCTGCTTCTCTTTTTTTCACGGAAAATTTTTACCTGGTGATAGCCTTCAGCAATATTGCTAAGTGTAACACTGTTGTCCTGCATAGTAAACCTGCGGCCATCTATTTCAATTTTCAGGTCTGTGCTATTACTGACGGTGGAGATGCTCAGGCGGCTGCCATCATAAGCCAGCAATGAAAGAGAAAACAGTGAACTTAATAAAAGTGTAGAAATTTTTTTCATGTTTTTTGATTTTAGGGTTATTCAAACTTATTCCTGTTCCACTTATTTCCAAAGCCGTGCCACCGTGCCAAAAAACGATTCAACAAAATGTTAAAGGAATTCGATGATAAAAAAATAAAATGCAGGTTTATGCCGGAGTAGCTGCCCATCAGGGGTTTCAGGCATTGTATATATGATGCGATAAGGCATGAAATATTTTTCAAACTTTAAATACCCTGTTGCACGGATATATCTGCAATAAGATTTTTACATTTATGAAATTCCTTCTCTTCCGGCATCATATCATCGCATAAGATTAATTACCTTGTATAAAATTATACCAGCATGAACATACCATTCGCCAAAAAGATTTCAGTAACACTCATTTTATTCGCCCTGCTTGTTATGAAAACCAACGGTCAGAACCCAATAAAGAATTATGATAAGGAATGGAAAAAAGTGGAGGGCTTTGCCCAAAAGGGGCTTCCAAAGTCAGCATTGGAAGAAGTAAAGAAAATATATGTCCTGGCAAAAACAGAGAAACAAGATGCACAGGTAATCAAAGCACTGGTGTACATGACAGGTCTTCAAAGCGAAAACCGGGAAGACAATGAAATATTTTCCATTGGAGAAGTAGAGAAAGAAATTACCATCAACAAAGAACCCGTTATTTCTATTTTAAAAAGCCTGCTGGCAGAAATGTATTATAGTTATTTCCAACAACACCGCTGGCAATTATATAACCGGACCAAAACGGAGAAATTCAACAAGACAGATATAGCTACCTGGGATGCAGAAGACTTTCATAAAAAAATTGGTGAGCTATACCTTCAATCTGTTAAAGAAGAAAAGTTACTACAGCAGACAAAACTGGAACCATATGACGCTATTATCGTAAAAGGTAATGTACGCCACCTCCGCCCCACCCTCTATGATTTGCTGGCGCACCGGGCCATTTCTTATTTTGACAACACTGAAAGAGATATTAAAAAGCCTGCTTATGCTTTTGAAATCAATGAGGCAAGTGCCTTTGACCCGGCTGCAGATTTTGTAACCCGGAAATTTCCCACCAAAGATTCCCTGTCTTTGCAACATAAAGCGTTACTGATTTATCAAAAGCTGATTGCTTTTCACCTGAAGGATGCAAAGCCTGATGCTTTAATAGATGCAGATTTGCAACGTATTGAATTTGTAAAAAGCAAATCCACCCATCCCGATAAAGACAATCTTTATTTTAATTCCATTAATCATGTTGCCAATAAATATGCTAACACCCCGGCGGCGGCACAGGCATGGTATCTTGTTGCTGCCTGGTATGAACAAAAAGCAAATGAGTACAAACCTTTTGGAGATACTACGCAGCGGTATGCAAGAATAAAGGCAAAAGAAATAGTAGAACGGATCGCACAACAAAAAGATTCATCCGAAGGAAAAATAAATGCGGGAAACCTGCTAAACAGCATTAACAGCAAATCATTACAGTTCAGTGTAGAAAAAGTAAATGTACCGGGTC
>JAJAZO010000038.1 GCA_026785745.1 Chitinophagaceae bacterium
ATCTTTTCATTGAATGAAACAGTCACTTTCACTTTTTTCAATGCTGCTTTAAATTTGTCCGCAGCATGATATGTATAAGCAGGATTAGCACCCTGTATCATCATTGTGCCAACTGTACCAGCTTCCATTTGTGCAATAAGGTCAACCATGTCGCTGTCAATTCCCTGGCGATAATTAACAGGCTGGCTCCAGTTAATCGTTGCACCATTAGCGCCGATAGCAGCGTTGATTGCATTTACAATTACCTGTACGTTTTTATCATTACTGCCACATACTACTAATGCAGCATTGTTGTGAGCTTTAAGGTCTGCCGCAACTTTCTCGATCCCTGCTTTCAATTTTGCATCAGCAAGAGAAGCAGTACCTCCGTTAACAACTGCTAATAATGCCAGTGCAACAGCACCTGTTTCAGAAGGGCGATGCGTAAAACGTTCATCTGCATTTGAACCAGTCATACTTAAATGACCTTCGAAATGATAATGCTTGCTCATGGAAGGATTCTTCTCATCAATCCTTCTTCCTTTGGCATAACCCCTCGAAAACTCAACAGGGCTTAGCCATGTGCCAAGAAAATCAGCGCCAAGGCTTACAATTACTTTAGCTGCACCAAAATCATAAGAGGGAAGTTTTTTGCCGAAACCACTGGCTTCATTGGCCAGCAGCATACCGCTGTAAGAAACGGCATCGTATTGAACATGCTTTAAGTTGGGGAACTTAGCAATAATATCTTTTGTAGAAGGAGAAACGATAGTTGATGTCAGTAATACCATTGAACCACCGGCTGCTTTAACAGCATCACCCACCATTTTATCAAACGCTTCGAAAGATGGAACCTCTTCAAATTTATCTTTAACCTTATGTATCGGAAATTTTGCCCGGTACATATCATATAAATCAAGTACAGAAGCCTGGGAACGGGAAGAAGTACCGCCTCCGGTAATTGAAGACAATGTATTTCCATCAATTTTAATAGGACGACCGTCTCTTACTTTGGCAACAACAGGAATTACATCGCCATCCTGCACATAAGTAGTAGCATAATATTTGGGCACACCGGGTATAAGATTTTCCGGCTTATTGGCATAAGGAATAGCTTTTCTTACCGGAATTTTACAACTGGCAGCCAATGTAGCAGCGGCAGTACTAAAACCGAGATACTTTAAAAAATCTCTGCGGGGAGCTTTGGCATCAATCAGTCCTTTATCGTCAAACCCTTCAAAAGGTAACTCCTCCTGAAACTCGTCTTGCGACAGTTTTTTAAGGTTCTCGGGGTCATTCACCTCTCCGAAACTTTGCCAGTATTTATTACTACTCATAATACCCTTTATCCGCCAGATGGCGGACTTTTAGACTCCGAGTTTAGTGACCTATTTACACTTTTCAGAAAAACCTAAACTCCAAGTTGGTTAAAAAATATTTCAAATCTTTAAACGACCTCCACAACTCCCTTTAGGGGTTGGGGGTTAATAGTGACATTTCTGACATTCCAAACCACCGATATCTTTTACGGTTACACTATCCATTTTGTTGTTCTTTATATCATTATGAAACTTTTCGTAAATGCTGTAGAACTTGTTACCACTGCTGTCGCTGTAGTTAAAGTCAACCTTTGTCTCACGGTGGCAGTTTATACACCAGCCCATGCTTAGTTCAGCTACCTGTTTCACTTCATCCATGGCTGTTATTTCTCCGTGGCAACTCTGGCATTGTACTTTACCAGCCCTTATGTGTTGTGAGTGGTTAAAATAAACATGGTCAGGCAGATTGTGAATTTTTACCCACTCAATTGGCTTGGATTTGGATGGATCCCATTTCGTCGGGTTTTTAGGATCAAACCCGGCATACTTGTAAAGCTTTTCTATTTCAAGCGTTCCGTTTATCTCATTACCACTTTCATCATACAGTTTTGGCCCTTTTACGTATTCATTAATCGCTTTGTGACAGTTCATACAAACATTTACAGCAGGAATAGCTGCATGTTTGCTCTCCCATGCACCACCATGACAGTACAAACAGCTGATCTGGTTAATACCGGCATGCACTTTATGAGAATAGTAGATAGGTTGAACTGGTTGATAATCCTTTTGCCGGCCAAGCCCGATAGCACCTTTTGATACAAAATAACCTCCCACTGCAAAGAAAATGAGAGCCATCAAGGCAATGTACATCTTGTTTTTGTAGAAAGGAACCGGATCTGGGCGATGAATGCCTTCGGCATCATCACTCATTTTTTTCAGGTTGCTGTTCACCTGCATCAGTATCAGGGCTATGATGCCGAGAATGAGAGAAATAACACCGAAGATAACTGCGTTGGAATTTCCTTTTTCAGGCTGGGTATCACCAGGTACTTTAACAACAGGCTTGGCTGCATCATTTATATAAGCAACAATATCATCGACATTTTTTAATGTTAAATCCGGAAAAGCAGTCATCATTGAGCCATACTGGGTTTTCAAACCTTGTGTATAGGCATCCGAGACCATATAGCCAGCGGGATTATTAATCCATTTCAACAATTCTTTGTGGTCAGCCCATTTATGACGTTCCTCTAATCCGGCCAAAGCAGGACCTGTGCCATTTTTCAATGGGTTATGACAACTGGCACACTTACTTATAAACAAAGCTTTGCCTGCTGCCACATCCTGTGCCGAAATAGTATTGACTACTGAAAAAACAGTAAGAGAAAGTAAAAAAAACGTAAGTTTTCTGGCCAATGGTTTACAAAGAATCATAGACGCAATTAATGCTGAAAAATGTGGATAAAATCCGTTCGATTGGCGCAAAAATAAGTCAGGAACTTAATAAAACGACAACCAGTTTAACTTTTTTTTGATCCGCCACCAGCCTGCGTTTCAGTGTCTTTATATTGTTTTTTAATGCCATGGTAAAATTGTTTGTCATAAATCCGTCAACTTGGGGGTAATGTTCAACAGATTTGAAATTTCGGAAAAGAGTTGAATGTTTTTTCTGCACTTTTGCCACATCATGTTCGAAGGGCTACAAAAAAAATGGAAAGTAAGTGGTGGCAGATTGGCTTTAATACTCTGCACTTTTGCTATTGGCGGCAGTGCTACCGGTTTTGTTGGTAAAAAAATCATGAATGCTCTTTCTGTTCAACAAGACTGGTTATGGGCAGTTATTTATATAGTACTTATCACCATTATTTGGCCGATGGCCGTATTAGTAGTAAGCATTCCTTTTGGACAATTTTCATTTTTTAGAAAGTACATCCGGAAAATCGGGGCGAAGATGGGGCTGGGAAAAAGTCAGGATTCGGGAGTAGGGAGTGGGGAGTCAGGAGAGTCCCAAAGGTTGTAACTACTATATTGTATTCATAAGTCTTTATCTGTTTTTATCCAGTCTTCATAAGAAATTACTCCCAGTTCAGGTTTGGGTTTACCTTCCAGCATTGCAATAAATTCCAGCACATTATCATCGGGGTCATCAAAATAAATGGAAATGGCGGGCATCCAGGCAAATACCATTGGCCTTTTAGTCCCATCTTTTAGAAAATTATACGGCTCAAGGTTTCTGTCTTTTAACCAGTCAGCGGATTTGTGCAATATATCTTCTGCATCGCAGCGAAATGCAAAATGCCTTGTCGCTAATTCTTCTTTTGGTTTTTCCCAAAGGCCCAGCATGTATTCTTTGGTTGTTCCAATCCAGAAAAAAGCAATCCTTCTTTTTTCTTCGAGCAGTGCAAATTCAAGCCCTAATACATTTTTATAAAAATGAACCGCCTGTTCAAGATTTGCTACTTCAAGATGGGTCTCATATAATCCTTTAATCATGGTATTTTTTATTTCATCCTCCTGAGTTCTGTTTCTGCGGCTATATAACCAAACGATGACCACTGATTGGTGGCAATCGCTTTGTTAAAATATTCAATTGCTTTTTCCTTATTAGCAAAAAGCAAACAATAATACCCGATTCCGAAGTTGACAGTGGCATAAGCTACCGTTTTATTTTTATCCGCTATCATTGTTGCATAAGATTCAATTTCTTTTTCCGTGGATTTATGCCTGTACATTTCAAGAATGTTCATATAGTCCCGGCTTTCTATGAGTTCAGCATTAAGATCAATGCTGTTGTACAACTCTCCTGCCTCCTTATATTTTTTTAACTCCCTCAATGCAAGATTCATCCAGTTGGCCGTAGCCACATACATATCGGGATGTTTAGAAACTATAAGACCTTTTTTATACACTTTCACAGCTTTCTTATACTCCCCTTTTATAAAATAACATAACCCGAGATGATACCAGATATTCGATTGCAAAGTGCTGGTGGGAATATTTTTTGCATTAGGCAAACCATCGGGTTCCATTTCATCCGCTTTACCTTTTATTAGTTGTGCGGCTTTTTTAAAATCAGCAATTGCCTTATCAAAACACCGAACTGTAATATAGCGGTGTCCACGGTGCCTGTATAGGCGGGCATCTCCGGGATGGCTGTTTATTCCTTTGGTGAAAATTTCAATCGCCTTCATGTACTCTCCGATATAAGCAGTTCTTCTTCCATACCATATTATCGCATCTGCATTGGTAGTATCTTTTTGATAATCGGCTTTAGCCGCAGATAGCTTTTGTTCAAACTCATTCCTGGTGTTTTCAGAAAATTGCGGTGCCACTATTGGCGCACATGGTTGTGCATTGATGCTAATCCCGATGGATAAAAGGCCGATGAAAAAGAGGAATTGTTTCACTGCATCAAGTTATGCAGATTATATTTGCCGGGTGAAAAAAATTGCTGTTTTAGCTTCGGGGACAGGCACTAATGCTGCTAAGATTATTGACCGGTTCCGTACTCATAAAAAAATACAGGTTGCCCTGATTGTTTGCAATAAACCCGAAGCCGGTGTTTTAAAAATTGCCGCAAAAGAAAATATTCCGTCTTTACTTATTGAAAAAGAAAAATTCTTTCAAGGCGATGCCTATATAAAGGAGTTGAAAGAAAAAGAAATAGACTTTATTGTACTGGCTGGTTTTCTCTGGAAAATTCCTATAGCATTAATCAAAGCATTTCCTGCAAGTATTATCAATATTCATCCTGCTTTATTACCAAAATATGGAGGCAAAGGCATGTATGGCCAACAGGTTCACCAAGCCGTAATTGATAATAAAGAAACTGAAAGCGGCATTACTATACATTATGTGGATGAAGTATATGATAATGGAAAAATCATTTTCCAGTCCACTTGTACTGTGCATCCAGGCGATACAGCCGGCTTACTGGCACAGCGTATTGCGGTGCTGGAGCATACACATTACCCGGGGGTAATTGAACGGGTCATTTCGGGTATTGACTCACTTTAAAGAACCTTTTGCATTTTCTTTCGTTACTTGCTGTTAATTAAAAAAAATTGCCCCTGCGTTTTCTCTACATAACAGCGTTTATTATTACTGCTTTGCTGGTAGCTGGCTTTTCAGCCACTGCCCAAACCTATACTATACGTGGAGCCGTGTACGACAGTTCCCGAAACTATCCTTTAGAGGCCGTTAGTGTGCTTTCGTCGTCGGGAAAAGGAACAGTGACCAATGCCGATGGTGTTTATAAAATTGAAGTAACGGAGAAAGATTCTATCTGGTTCAGTTACCTGAACAAACCCACTAAAAAATTTGCTGTATTAAAAATTGCCAACCCGCTGGGCTTTGATATTTCATTACAGGTAAATGTGCCAACCCTGAAAGAAGTAAAAATAAGACCAAGAAACTATAAACAGGATTCCGTCCAGAACCGGGTTGACTACGCAAAAATCTTTAACTACCAGAAGCCGAAGATAAAACCCACTATGAACGGCATGGGTGTGGGTTTCGATCTTGACGAGATAATCAATATGTTCCGCTTCAAACGAAACCGCAGTTTGGCTTCTTTTCAACGAAGGCTGTTGCTGGAGGAAGAGGATAAATTTATTGCCCACCGTTTTAATAAAGCCCTGGTCCGCCGTCTTACCCTATTAGAAAGCCCCGAACTGGACAGCTTTATGCTGCTTTATCGCCCCTCCCATACATTTACTAAAATGGCCGGCGACTATGAATTTCTGTATTACATTAAAACAGCTTTCTTCCGGTTTAAAAAAGGGTTTCGTCCTATGCCTGCTATAAAAGAAGAAGACGAAGAGTAGCCCTCCTTTTTTCTGTTGAGTAAGTGCAAAAAGAAAGGTAATTTCCCAAACTACTTTTTTTTAACCAACACTTACAGCATGAAAAATTTCTACCGGTATTTCTTACTTCTTTCTTTCCTGTGTATTGCTGCTTTCAGTTTTGCCCAACGGGCAAAAAAAATTCATTTCAACGCTATACTGATTGATACGCATAATGATATTCCCACCACTGCAATTGATAAGGAAGTAAGTTTTGACCAATCATTAAAAACAAAAACACATTCTGATTTACAGCGGATGGCAGCAGGCGGAGTGGATGCCCAGTTTTTTTCTATCTGGTGTGATGGTAATATGAAAAATCCCTATGCATGGGCTAACAGAGAAATAGATACTGTAATGGCATGGACAAATCGTAATCCCTCTACAATGGTGCAGGCTTTTACTACAGCAGATATTATTAAAGCAGCGAAACAAAAAAACTGGCTGTATTATTTGGTGTGGAAGGTGGCCACATGATAGAAAACGATTTGAACAAACTTGATGCGTTATATAAAAGAGGCGTTCGGTATATGACTATCACCTGGAACAATTCTACTGATTGGGCTACGTCGGCACTTACTGAAACCTCACCCCCAACCCCTCAACACGGAGTGGAGAGGGGGGCAGACTCCGTAAGAAAAAAGGGGCTTACTGATTTTGGAAAACAAATTGTAAAAAGAATGAACGAACTGGGAATGCTGGTTGATTTATCGCATGTAGGCGAGCAAACATTCTGGGATGCGGTTAATACAACAACTAAACCGGTTCTGGTTTCGCATAGTTGCGTATATACATTATGCCCACACAGGAGAAATTTAAAAGACGACCAGATAAAAGCGGTGGCAAAGAATGGTGGCGTTATCCATCTAAATTTTTACAGCGGTTTTTTGGATCCAAATTTTGAAGCAAGAAGTGATGCTTTTACTACCCGGCATAAGAACGAAATGGATTCGATGCTGAAGATAAATCCCGAACCCTATTTTATGCAGGTTTACCTTTTTGAAAAATACCCGGATGAAGTAAAAGGGCTTCGTCCGCCAATGTCGTTACTGCTCGACCACCTGGACTACATCGTAAAATTGGTTGGTGTAGATTATGTTGGCCTCGGCAGCGATTTTGACGGTGTTAATTCTTTGCCTGCCGGATTAGATGGTGTGGAAGATTTTCCAAAGATCACCTAAGAGTTGGTGAAGAAAGGATATAGTAAAAAAGATGTTCGTAAAATTTTAGGTGGTAACCTGCTGAGGGTATTTGCTGCGAATGAGCATAATTAAGAATTAAGAGTTATGAGTTGAAACTGAAATCAAACAACTATAAACTCTTAAGTAATAACTTTAAACTTAGAAAAATGGAAGTACATACCCACACCCAAACCCCAAGAAAAAAATGCCTGCCTGTCGGCAGACAGG
>JAJAZO010000039.1 GCA_026785745.1 Chitinophagaceae bacterium
ATTTCGTCCATGAAGCCGTCTGCAATATTTTGCTGTACCAATTTTTCATTGGGTATAGTTATCAGTCCCTGCTTTAATGTAATAAGATGACCCATCAGGTTGCCACTATCCACTGTAGAAATATATCGTGGGTGCAGGGGTGCCAATGTTTGTGTATCATACCAATTATATAAATGTCCCCTGTATTTTTCCATGCTTTGCATGGTATTAATGGTATTTGATGTAAGCTCAATTACTTCTCCGGCAGTTATATAGCCAAAGTCGTAGGCGGTAAGATTGGCAAGCATTGACAGGCCAATGTTAGTGGGTGATGTCCTGTGTGCAATTCTTTCTACCGGTTCTTCCTGAAAGTTATCGGGAGGCAGCCAATTATCATTTCTCCCTGCATAGGTTTCAAAAAAGGCCCAAATCTTACGTGCCAGCTTACGCAGGTATATGGTTTGTTCTTTGGACATTTCGGTTTTCTTTTCATTCGTAGGCCTGCTGATGAACCAGGCAATGAAAGGAGCCGCAGCCCACAGCAACAAAAATGGAAATACTTTTGCCATTGTAAGCGGAGAATAAATTACGAGGTAAACAAAAACACCAGCGGCAAAAAAAGGGGAGAACCACATAATACGATAAGCAACTCCAACGTCTCTTTGATCGGCCCCACTATTATTAAAAGGGTTCCATTGCAGTAGTTTTTTCCTGGAAATGTATATGCGCCAGATAGTTCGCAATATGGCCCCGCTGTTTACATATAATTCAAAGGGAAGAAAAATAAATACCGCCGCCTGTTGAATAAAATTCTCTTTTAATGAACGGGCCGTGTACATTAAATGCTGAATAAAAACTTCATCATCAGGCTTTTTAAAAAGTTGCCATATAAAATTGACAACTACAGGAAGAAAAAAAATAGCAAGTACAGCGACTGTCCAGAAAAAAGGATTATGAGAAACCGTCCAGCCAAACAGGAGCAGCAGGAGCAATGCAACGGGCACTAAACTACGTCGTATGTTATCAAATATTTTCCACTTAGAAAGAAAAGATAACGGATTTAATTGTAGCCGGTTGTTGAATGAAGGCACAAAGGGAAGTACCCAGGCAGCGATTTGCCAGTCGCCCCGTATCCACCTGTGCCGGCGGCGCATATCAGTTATATAGGAAGATGGATATTCTTCGTACAACTGCACATCGGTGATAAGACCGGCCCGGGCATAGGAGCCTTCCAGTAAATCATGGCTGAGTATGCGGTTATCAGGAAACCTTTTCTTTAATACTTTTTCAAATGAATCAATATCATATATTCCTTTACCAATAAAAGAACCTTCTTCAAATAAATCCTGGTACACATCTGAAGTTGCCCTTGTATAAGGGTCTGTGCCGGGCTCATTGCCATTCATTTTTGAATAGTAAGAACTGCTATCCATTGGCAAACTGTTGGAGACCCTGGGTTGCAAAATTGTATAACCTTCCACTACCCTTTTCTTTTTTTCCGAATACACCGGGTGATTTAAGGGATGGGCCATGGTTGCAGTCATTTTCCAGGCTACATCCCGTGGCAATTGCGTATCCGTATCCAGCGTAATGATATATTTTACCGAGCTATAAATTTCTTTTTCACCCACTATCAACGAAAAAAAATTTTCCCCTTCTCCTTTTATTAATGCATTTAAATCTCCGAGCTTTCCTCTTTTTCGTTCAGATCCCATCCATATTTTTTCATGATTATTCCATTTTCGTGGCCGGTGAAAAAGAAAGAAAGTATCGTTTTCCTGACGTTCATATTTTTTATTAAGCTCAGTAATTTTTTGTTCCGCCTTTCTCAATATCATTTCATCTTCCTGCAGATGTTCTTGCTTTGCGTCTTTAAAATCTGTCAATAATGCAAAAAACAGGTTTGCATCACGGTTGGCGAGAAAACGAACCTCAAGCCCTTCTGTAAGATGTGCCACATCTGCTGCGCTACCCAAAATAGCAGGAATAACTACCATAGTGCGACAGTCCCCGGGAATACCCTCTGAAAAATCCATCCGTGGTAACAAGCCAGGCCTTGCAGTAATGGTGACAAGCCAGTTTACGATTGATACTGCCACCATGCTGGTTGCTAATAGTGATAAGACGGAAAGAAATATCAATTGCCATCTATTAAAGCCCTCAATATGTGCTTTACCAATTAATGCCCAGCAGATAAGAAAAGAAAGCAATATAATGCCTCCGATGTAGATGGTTAATGGAAACCTGTTAGCCAGTTTTCTGTTTTTCTCCCTGAATGTTAACCTGGCACCTGCTAATTTTTCAATTCGCTTTAATTCTTTACCCCGTAAATAGTATCCTATATGTGATTGCCGTTTGTCGTCATTCTTTTGTACACTTTCTTTAGTAAGCCGTACAAGCATTTCCGCTATCTGCTGCTCGGAGTAATTACTTTTCTTGGCAATATTTTCCACTACATGCCTGTAATAATCTCTTGTATCAAAATCCATAGCGGGATAAATTCCTGCTGCATCCTGCCGCAAGGTTTCTTCCATGATGCTGGTGCTTTCTACAAAATCCCGCCAGTCAGTTGTACTTAAAAAACGAAGACTCGTGATGCTGTTACTTATGGATACCTGGTCTGCTGCCTGTTTTTGATTTTCCTGCTGCACCAGTTCATTACTACTCAATCCATTTTCTGACAAGGTTTGCTCCAACCAACTCATTGCTAATACCAATGAATTTCCTTTTTCCTGTAGTCTTCTTGTTAACTCTGCTACAAATGAACTTGCCATACGTGGTTTCGACCTGGCCATATCTGCTATTATTAATACCAGGTTTTTCGGATCCTTTTCGGCCACTGAAACCATTTCATCTGCCCAGTAGGTAGCCAGAGATTTGTTAGTGATATCAATTGATATCTGAATTGAAAGGCGTCGCAAATTTTCCAACAATGCAAGCCGGAGCATAATCGGTATGGCCCATAATTCCCCTAGATTCAAAAAATTAACCTGTTGATACGCCGAAACAAAATTCTGGAGGCTTTTCAGGCTTACATGACCATCAGAATGGGAAATAATTTCCACAGCTATATCATAAACACGGGGCAACCCGGCAGAAACACCCTTTGCTAATTGTGGCAATCCTTTACTATACCCTTTAGGCAAATGCTTTTTAGCTGTATAAATTTGCTCTTCGATCAGGTAAAAATTATCGAGGAGCCATTCCCCTGCCGGTGTTATGCGGCTCTCTTGTTTTACATTTTCATTAAGGATGAAATGAACTTCGAGCAGGATGTTTTCGTTTTCCGCAAGTCTTTTCAGCAACTGCTCTGAAAGGTCTTTACTAATTAATACATGCCTTTTAGCAAGAGCTTTTGCATGATGATCAAGCTGTTCTGCGGTAAAAATTTCAGCCCTTAGTGGCAGGCTTTCATCCACTCCATCGTTATCATTACTAAAAAATGGCTCGATGACATTCTTTTTAAATTTGGACATAGCACCAGGAAGCATTTCAAAGATATCTTTCTCCTTATTTTTTCTTTGATTTGTCTGCATGCACCTGAATAAGTTTAGTTATGGTGGTTGATCTGGTATTCCCGCATAAAAGTAAGCCAATATCATGCCTTATGCAGTTGATTGAGCCTTAATAGCCATAGAGGTAGTAAAGTGTTTTATGTCAGCCGGCTTCGTATCATTTTATCGGTACATTTGAAAAAAAATCATGTTTACCACCCTGCTTACCGTTCTTGAAAACGGGATTTATATTATTACTATCAACCGACCCGATAAATTGAATGCATTAAGTAAAAATGTATTTACCGATTTAAACATAGCCTTGGATGAAATAAACAGTAATGCCGAAATAAAATCTGTCATCATCACTGGTGCCGGGCCAAAAGCTTTTGTAGCAGGGGCAGATATTTCAGAGTTTAATGCTTTGAGTAAAGACCAGTCTATGTCATTGGCAAAAAGAGGACAGGACACTTTTGCAAGAATTGAAAATTCCTCCAAACCAATCGTAGCTGCCGTAAATGGTTTTGCATTGGGCGGTGGTTGCGAGTTAGCGATGAGTTGTCATTTCAGGGTGGCCAGTGAAAATGCAAAGTTTGGTCAACCAGAAGTAAACCTTGGCTTGATTCCCGGCTATGGCGGCACACAAAGGTTGGTGCAATTGATTGGAAAAGGAAAAGCAATGGAGCTTTTAATGTCAGCTCACCTGATAGATGCAGCTGAAGCAAAACAATTGGGTTTGATAAATTATGTTACAACTGCTGAAACATTATTGGAACACACTAAAAAAATTCTTGACATCATAAATTCCAAAGCTCCGCTGGCAGTAGCAGGTTGCATCAAAGCTGCTAATGCCGTATTTGATGAAACAAAAGAGGGCTATGCGGTGGAGATTGAACAGTTTGGTAATGCCTTTGCCACAGAAGACATGAAGGAAGGAACAACAGCTTTCCTTGAAAAGAGAAAAGCAGTTTTTACCGGCAAATAATTTTATTGAAACAATTCATCTGGAAACACCCGTATTACTTTTACAAACCGGCTTTGATAATATTTTTCAAATGGTGTAATAACCACTCCTTTTGCTTTTCCTGATGTGGAATGAATAAACTGCAGGCTGTCATTCTCATTCTTTGCTACAATTCCCATATGTCCCACTACTCGAATTGTACTGTCTGTGCCAGTAAACAATATCAGGTCTCCGGGTTTTGCTTTTTTTATATCTATTTCCCTTCCATAATCAGTAAAGTCAACTGAAGATCGGGGTACATTAATACTGTAATGATTAAAAACATAAGTAATAAAGCCGGAGCAATCAAATCCTTTTTCGGGATCGGTAGATGCATAGAGGTAAGGAATGCCAAGAAGGGTTTTTGCAAAAGCCATTATTGAATCCGGTAGAATTGACCCAGTATTGATTTTACCCCTCACCTGTTCCGCAGATGTTGCAGCCGTTCTTTCATTGATAGTATCTTCAATTGCTGTAATAATTGTGGCCGAATCATCCGGGGTGATGTGAGGAGTTTGATCTTTTTCATTTGAACAAGCGGCAAGGCTTGCTATAAGAATAACAGGAAAAAATAGTTTACCGGCTGTTGAGATCTTTTTCATCAAAATTATTTTTCGATCAGCTTTTCATCAATTAAGTAGGCAGCCACACCGCTGATATTATCACTGCCCTTTGCATCTTCCAGATAAACCCTGAATGAAGTAATATTTATTGCAGGAAACGTAAGTATTCTTTTGTGTCCTACACTGGTACCGTTTACTTCCCCTGTTATTTTACTGCCTTTATAAAAAACAATGTTGAATTTACGTACCGTTTGCCCGAGATGAATAGCTTCCCGGAGTACAATACAGTTTATATTCGTTTCCTCAGGAAGTTCTACAATAAAATTTTGCAGGTTAGCCCCAAATGCATCAGTGGGTTCAATTGACCGAAATGTAATTTCTTTCGGTTTGAATTCATAAAATGTCCTTGCTGATTTCAACAGGTTGTCATTAAAACTTTCATCCCGTAGTTTTTTAAACTCCATCAGTGCTGCCACATCTTTATCTCCTATCAGTCCCCGGCTGTCGGGTGGAACGTTCAATAATAGATTGGCCCCTCTTCCCACAGATTTCAACCAGAGTGCAAACAATTGTTGTGGTGTTTTTATTTTTCCATCTTCATTGGCATGCCAGAACCATCCGGGCCTGATGCTCACATCACATTCAGCCGGTATCCATTGTTTGCCATTATAATTACCATGATTCAACGTATCCATAGCCGGAGAGCCTGATCCTCTTTTAAATCCTGCAGTATCCAAAAAATTCCAGTTCGGGTCACCGGCTATTCCGTTTTCATTTCCCACCCAACGAATGTCGGGACCAATATCACTGAACACAACCGTACGGGGAGAAATTTGCCTCACCGTATTTTCAAAACGCCGCCAATCATACACTTGTCGCTTTCCATTTGGCCCTTCCCCGTTGGCACCATCCCACCACAACTCCCATACAGCTCCATAATCTTTCAGCACTTCTTTTATCATTCCCACAAACACATCATTATACTTTTCTGTGCCATAGTCGGGATGATTTCTGTCCCACGGAGAAATATAAACACCAAATTTTAACCCGGCTTCCCGGCAAGCCTGTGATAATTCTTTCAATACATCTCCTTTCCCATCTTTCCATTTGCTTTCTCTTACCGTATGCTTTGAAAATTTGCTTGGCCATAAACAAAAGCCATCATGGTGTTTGGCAGTAATG
>JAJAZO010000040.1 GCA_026785745.1 Chitinophagaceae bacterium
AAAAGTTGGTGCAACAAAAGATTTGCAACTCGCCATAGAAACAAACCGGGAAGTGTATGATTTCCTATCAAGTATTTCTGATAAATACGGAATCGGTTTCTGGAAAGCCGGAGCCGGTATCATTCACCAGGTGGTATTGGAAAATTATGCTTTCCCCGGTGGTATGATGATTGGAACAGACTCTCACACCCCGAATGCCGGTGGTTTGGTAATGGGGGCTATTGGTGTAGGTGGTGCCGATGCGGTGGATGTAATGGCTGGTTTGCCCTGGGAGTTGAAAATGCCAAAAGTTATCGGTGTAAAATTGACCGGTAAAATGAGTGGCTGGACAAGCTGTAAAGATGTTATTCTTTGGGTGGCCGGGCAACTGACCGTGAAAGGTGGTACCGGAGCCATTGTTGAATATTTTGGTGAAGGTGCTGATAGCATGAGTGCCACAGGAAAAGGAACGGTGTGTAACATGGGCGCAGAGATCGGAGCTACTTGTTCCTTATTTGCCTATGATGAAAAAATGAGTGCTTACTTAAAAGCAACAGGCCGGGAAGAAGTGGCTGCATTGGCAGATGGTGTCAGAGAACATCTTCGTCCCGATCCAGAAATATATGCTGACCCCGCAAAATATTATGACCAGTTATTGGAATTAGATTTAAATACACTGGAGCCTTATGTTAATGGTCCATTTACTCCAGACCTTGCAACGCCGATTTCTAAAATGGCTGCTGCGGTAAAAGAAAATGGATGGCCTGCTAAATTGGAAGTGGCATTGATTGGCAGTTGCACCAATTCTTCTTATGAAGATATTAGCCGCAGTGCTTCTATTGTAGAAGATGCAGTAAGCCAGGGGCTAAAAGCAAATTCTGAATTTACTATTACTCCTGGAAGCGAACTGGTTCGCTTTACTATTGAAAGAGATGGCTTCATCAATACATTTGAAAAAGTAGGTGGTGTGGTATTAGCCAATGCCTGCGGCCCTTGTATTGGTCAGTGGGCCAGGCATATTGATGATCCGAACAGGAAGAATACGATCATCACTTCTTTCAACAGGAATTTTGCGAAGCGTAATGATGGTAATGCAAGTACTCATGCATTTGTAGCAAGTCCTGAAATTGTTACCGCCATGGCGATTGCCGGTACCATTGCTTTTAATCCATTAACAGATAAATTAAAAAATGATAAGGGTGAAGATGTATTATTAAAAGAACCAACCGGATTTGAATTACCACCAAAAGGTTTTGCAGTGGAAGATGCCGGATACCAGGCACCTGCAACAGACGGAAGTGGCATACAGGTAAAAATAGCCACTGATTCCAAACGTTTGC
Source organism: Chitinophagaceae bacterium (assembly GCA_026785745.1). Lineage (GTDB taxonomy): Bacteria > Bacteroidota > Bacteroidia > Chitinophagales > Chitinophagaceae > JJ008. The sequence continues at coordinate 1,320 of JAJAZO010000040.1, forward strand.
AATTGCTGGAACCATTTAAAGCATGGGAAGGAACGGATATAAAAGGGTTGAAATTATTAATTAAGGCAAAAGGAAAATGTACAACCGACCATATCTCAATGGCGGGTCCCTGGTTGAAATTCCGTGGACACCTTGATAACATCAGTAACAATATGCTGATTGGGGCTATCAACTTTTACAATGAAAAAACAGACAACGTTAAAAATCAATTGACGGGTGAATACGGCGCTGTGCCTGCCACTGCAAGAGCATACAAAGCAGCAGGAGTAGGAAGCATTGTAGTTGGTGATGAAAACTATGGTGAAGGTTCATCAAGAGAACATGCAGCAATGGAACCACGGTTTCTTGGTGTAAGAGCTATTTTGGTAAGAAGTTTTGCCCGCATACATGAAACCAATTTAAAGAAACAAGGAATGCTGGGATTAACATTTGCTAATAAAGAGGATTACGACAAGATTCAGGAAGATGATAGTATTGATATTCTTGGCCTGACTTCCCTGCCTGCCGGACAGGCAGGTTTTGCTCCCGGTAAACCGTTAACTGTTGTATTAAACCACAAAGATGGTTCTGTTGATAATGTTACCGTAAACCATACTTACAATCAACAGCAGATAGAATGGTTTAAAGCAGGCGGGGCATTAAATGTTATCAGGTCGCAGTTTGGTAAATAAGCGTTTTGCTTTTTATATAATCACAGGTTTGCTTCGGCAAACCTTTTTTATTGTGCTAAACGGGGTCTTATTTCCCCAAATATTTTCATCCCTCTTTTTCATTTTAGCTCAATTAGTTTTGTAAATAAGTGTCAGTTATACTTTTAGAGTTTTTGTATAGTAGTTTGTACAACAGAAGAAAATAAACATAAAACTATAAAAGATGAAAACATTATTTTCCTTTCTCCTGTTGTGTGTAATTACCGTTTCTGCATTTTCGCAAACCCAGGCAGGAGCAGTAACTGTAAATGTAACTGGGAACCGTACAAAACAAATAGCGGTAGATAGCAGGTATTATACAATCAGTAATACATCCATTAGTAGTGAACAGGCTGTTGTAATTAATGACCTTGAAAATGGGCCGCATACACTGGAAATTATCCGGCAAAACCAATATAATAAAAGTGTTTCGACTAAAAGCACTTTTACTCTCAGGGAAGGCTTTAGCCTTGTTATCGATATCAGCCCGAACGGAAGTATAACATCTTCAGAAACTAGAATTGATAACCGGAACACAAATTCACAAGCCGTTCTTTCTGTAGCCGCATTCAATAAAATATTTGCTGCCGCAAAAAAGAAAACAAACTCAGCGGCAAGGGCAACTTATATTGAAACCCAACTGGCAACTATCAACAGGCGGCTTACTTCAAAACAGGCCAGCCAGTTGATTCAATTGGTAAATTCTGAGAGCCTTCGTTTGAAATTATCAAAGCAATCTTACTCAAAAATAAGTGACACACAAAATTTTTCATTAGTCAGTAATCTTCTTCGTAGTTCTGCTAACAGAACAGAGTTGAGTGATTATATTGCTTTATTGTCAGATGAAGATGAGGACAATGATACAGACGTTATTGCGGGAAGTCCGATGACGGATGAGCAATTCAGGACAATATATGCTGAAGTAAATGTTGAATACGGCAGTGCCAATAAAAATTATTATCTGAATAATTTTTTTAACAAGGAGTATAATTTTTATACAACCAGCCAGGCAAAACAATTTATCGAAATGGTGACACCTGAGCTGGACAGGTTTGAATTAACCAAAAATGCCTACCGGGGAATTACAGATAAAGAGAATTACAGCGATGTTTACTCTTTGCTGAACAACACATCCAACAGGACAGCATTGATTGCATACATTAATGCTTACGATAATACCAATGTGAGGCCGGCAATGACTGATGTTCAGTTCAATAAATTATATCAGTCAGTATATTACCAGAACAGCACCACGGCAAGATATACAACCATTAATAATGCATTTACAACGTCAGGGAATTATTTTACTGCAGTGCAGGCAAAACAAATTATTCCATTGGTAAATATTGAAAGCAGCAGGCTGTTATTGTCAAAGGCGGTTTATAAGAGGCTGGTTGACAGGGCTAACTATACAGAATTCAATTCCTTTCTTTCCGTTGCAAGCCGTACAGATTTGTATAATTATGTAAGGAACTACGATAACTCAAATAGTAACAGTGGCGTTGTTGCCATGAATGAAACAGATTATAATCAATTATATAACAGTATCAACAGTGTCTGGAGTACAGCATCCCGTGTAAACCTCACTACGGAAGCATTTAATAATTATAGTAACTATTTTACGACTTTCCAGGTTCGCCGTTTAGTGCTTCTTATAAATTCAGAAAATGACCGGCTTACACTTTCCAAACTGGCCTATGATAATGTTATCGACCAGGCCAATTACAGCCAGTTGTATGATGTATTCAGTAATACAAATAACAGGAATGATCTTGCAAATTTTGTAGCAGGAGTTCAAAATGGAAGCGGCACAGTCGTTAAGATTCCAATGACGGAAACAGAATTCAATAGTATGTACAGGAATGTGCAATTTTCTTTTGGGTTTGGAGCTAAGATGAGTGCATTAACGGAGATTTTTAATAAAGAAACAAACTATTTCACCGTTCAGCAGGTTAAGAAATTGATACCACTGGTGAGTGATGAAGACAACAGGCTTCAGTTGGCTAAAGCGTCTTATAATAATATAACAGACCAGGCAAGTTTTACAGAATTGTATGATTTGTTTTCTTTACAGGCAAGCAAAGATGAGTTGGCTTCCTATGTTAGTAATGCTTACAATAATAAATAGTAAGCAGCTATTAAATTACAAAGCCCTGCATAATGCGGGGCTTTGTTTGTATATGGCTATATTGGTTTTTCAGATTACAACAGAAGCCAGTAATCTTCCGCCTGGTAATTCGCTTGATGAGTAAAACAGCTTTAGAGGCGAACTTCCATTCTTCAGGTTCCGAACATCTTTTACATCTAATGCTATTACACCAGTGGGTGTTTTTGCATCCCGGAAATTAAATTCTTTCAACACCTTATTCTGTGCGTCTTTAATAGTAATAATTCTGTTCTTACCAATTTTGCCACAATGGTAATATTTAATGATGAACCGGCTGTTGGCAGCACTTTGGCTGCATTCAAGGCTTTGAACAGTGTTCATGTCGCTGCCATAGCTTTGTACTAAAAGTTTGCTGTCAAGATAGATTTCAAAACCTTCTCCCCCCGGTTTTGGAGAAAAGGAAAACAATGTGGTGCGAATGGCAAGCAATGCCAGTGTTCTGCTGATAATTGATTTCATAACATGTACTTTTTTGGTTAAGGAATGTGAGAAATGATTGACAGCACAAATGAACGATGCGGAATGGCCGTATAATAATTCGTTTGACGAGAGGAGGGTCAGGCTTGATGTTCTGTAGGAAATACTACCAAAAAAATTTCCAAAAGCGGCAGAAAGAATGCTTTTACTTATTTTCACTTCCTATTTAAGCTATGCAAAGACTAAAACCTGATGTAGACATTGTTCTCGATATTCTTAAAGCGGTACTGGAAGCACAACCCTTGTCTTCTTTTACCCAAAGCCTGTTGTACCAATACCAGGAAAGGGGGGGGCTGAGTAAAAAACAACTGGAAGGTTTGTATAGCAAGGCCACTAAAGTAAAAACTATTCCCCCGGGCAAGATGGCCACTTTGGAAGCCATTATTTTAAGAAAACATTCAAAACAAAAATCTGAATTACCTGCAACGGCACCGCTGTATGAAAAGGATGAAGAAACAGGAAATATAATAGAAAACATATTGGCAAAATATCCGCAACATAAACGGGTATTGTTTTTCAAATTGAAATATGATAATAATGAAATTTTTTCAGCAAGTGAAAAGACTGAATTGCAAAAATTCAATAAACTGCTGCAATGAAATACATTTGCTATCTATTTTTACTGCTGCCTGTTCTGGCTGTAGCTCAACCAGATAAAAAAATGAATGCTGAAATAGACAGTTTATTTCAATCGTATTTTAAGTCCGGGGAACCCGGTGGTTCGGTATTACTGGTAAAGGACAATAAAGTTTCTTATCAAAAGGGATTTGGTATTGCTGATATTACTACAAAACAACCCATTACTTCGAAAACACTTTTCAATGTCGGCTCTATCAGTAAAACGTTTGTGGCTTATGGAATTTTAAAACTGGCTTCGGAAAGTAAGCTTTCATTGGATGATGACATGTATAAATATTTTCCGGACTTTAAAAAGAAATCTAATGCAAAGCAGGTGAAACTGTATCACTTGCTAACTCATACATCCGGCATTCCCGACAGCAGACCAGTAAAAGACCAGCATGATTTTTATCTTACAGCAAAAGACGAAGAGAACTTTGCTCCATTAAAGCAAACAAAGGCACTTCAGTTTGATCCAGGAACGAAATATAAATACTCCAATCCGGCTTTCAACGGACTAGCCCTGGTAATTGAAAAAGTAACAGGAAAGAAATGGCAGGATTATATCAATGAAATTATTTTTAAGCCGGCAGGGATGAGTACATCAACGATTACTGACGGTCCGCATCCGCAGACAGGAGTTTCACATGCCTACATAAAAAACAAGAATGGATTTTTTGAAGAATTGGATTACGGAGAAGAACCAACTTTTGCTGCAGCCGGCAACGGTGGTGTGTGGAGCAGCGTAGAAGAGCTTTGGAAATATGAACAGGCTATTCAACAACATATTTTCCTGGATAGTGAGCGGATAAACAAATCAAGAACTGTTTATCCATTTCCCGAATGGAAAGATTCGATACCAAACCGGCTTGGCCTTAGCTGGTTTCTAACAACAGAAATGGGGTTGAGTATGACTGGCCATACTGGTTCGCAAGGTGGTTTTATCAGCGATTATTGCTGGCTGCCGGAGAAAAAATTCTTCTATGTGCTGTTGTGCAACATTCCCAAACCCATTAAAGAAATCCGGAGTAAAATATTTACACTATTGCAACAACATAACTGGCTGGATAATCAGTCGGAATAGCTTCGGGTCCGGGTTCAAATAATGGAGTAACTTACATATCCTTTATTTCATGGAAGGCAACCTTTTAATACAGGTATCCGATTAGTAACTAAACACTACCAAAATTTGCTGTCTGCAGATGAACTGACCTATCATGTTGAGGCATGTGCACTCAATAAGAGGGAGAGCCAGAAAGTATTATACAGCTCTTTCTATGGATATGCTATGGCCGTCTGCGACCGGTATGCCAATAAGCAGGACGATGCAGTGGAAATCCTCAACGATGGATTTCTGAAAATTTTCAAGGAAATACATCATTACAAACCGGCATATGCAGATGTAGTCAGTTCTTTTAAAGGATGGCTTCGTAAAATAATGGTATATACAGCCATTGACCATTTTCGGAAAAACCATAAACACCAATTGGTAACACAGTTAGATGATGTGGTGTATCAGTTGGCAACAGAAAGTGAGGATGCTATTGAAAAATTATCATACGATGAGATTATCCGGGCAGTGCAGGAACTGTCACCCGGTTACCGGACAGTCTTTAATTTATTTGTAATAGAAGGGATGAGTCATGAAGAAGTAGCCAACAAGTTGGGGGTTTCAATTGGCACATCAAAGTCTAATCTTTCTAAAGCAAGAAAACAATTGCAGAAAATATTATTTAAACAAAACGAAATAACAATTGCCAAAAATGCAGTTTGAAGAATTTGATAACAAAGCAAAAGAAGCGGCTGAACACCATCACCCGGCTTATGATGAACAGGCATGGGCAAAGATGGAAAAATTGCTGAACAAACATCTGCCCCAAAAGGAAGATCGGAGGAGAAGGTTTCTTTTCTTCCTGCTGCTCTTTTCAGGCCTGGCAGGTGCTGGCCTTATCATTGCCAAACCATGGAAGAATAATAAAAAGATGGCAGCTACCGAACAAAATGTTCAGCAACAACAAGCAGTCAATTTGCCATCAGATACTGAGCCTGATAAAGAGAAGACTAACACTGATGATGCAGTGGAAATAAATGATGATACAAAGAATAGTACTGAAACCGGCAGTAAAAATTCAGTTACTGATCTTTCGGTGATAAGTCAACCTGTTGTGTTGAACGGGAATAAAAATAGCAATCAAAATATAAGCAAGGATAAATCTGTTATAAAACAGCTTGATATAAAAACAAAAAATGTTCAGCCAATAATAACTGCCGGTATGCAAAGCCGATGGCAGAATAATGATACAAAAGATAAGACAGATGACAACGGGACGACGGCCCCTGTAGCAATTGCGACAACTTCAATTCCTGTTAAAGATGTTATTTCTTCTGATAAAAAGAAAAACGAAACAGTTGTTGCAGATAAAGCTCCAGACGCAAATACAAGCCCGGTAGCAAACGAATCTGTAAAAAGTGCTACTTCAAAAAATGAAAGTGAGCCGCTAGAAAAAAATAATGGCCTTAAAAAATCGAACAAAAAAAACAGTAAAGGCAATTCACTTTTTTTTACTCTTTCAACAGGCCCCGATGTGAGTTTTGTAAACAATGATAAATTAGGCACCACCAAACTGATGGCTGGTGGCGGTCTTGGTTATACTTTTAAAAACCGATTTACGCTGCGAACCGGATTTTATTCAGGTAGAAAAATTTATTCTGCTTCGCCGGATGCTTATCACCCACCGGCTAATTTTTATACTTATTATCCCTACCTGGAGAAAGTAGATGCTGATTGTAAAGTGTATGAAATTCCAATCAGCCTTAGCTACAACTTTAGTAAGTCAGCAAAACAAAGTTTGTTTGCAACCGCAGGCATTTCTTCTTACCTGATGAAAGAAGAAACATATAATTACACTTATAAATATACTCCTTCTGGCCCCTCCTACAGCCGCAAAA
>JAJAZO010000041.1 GCA_026785745.1 Chitinophagaceae bacterium
GGCTTACCCCGGCAAAAAAATATTCTTTTACCGCTAACTTAGAGGGAAGCCGTAACCAAAGTATTGTTTCCGGCAACCTGTTTGGTATTGGTCTTAACGTTGGTTTACAAAACCGGAATTTTGCTAGAGCCGCTAATGTTGCGAATACCAATATCCGGTATGGTATTGAAATAAGTAGTGATAGCAATTTTGTACAAACCCAGCAATTTTCAATAAGTCATAATATCTATTTCCCGAAACTTGTTCCCCGGATGAAATGGATTCCTGAAAGGTTTAAAGAAAATGTGAGGACAAGTTTGTCTTTTAATGCTGGTAACACAGAGCGAAAAGACCTGTTTAATCTTATTACACTCAATGGTTCATGGGGATATGAACTTCAGGCAAAGAATACATTGTTTTCATTGCGGTTACCAAATATCGAGTTTTCTTCTCTCACCCCCCTTAAAAACCTGGACACCCTTTTTAAGTATAATCCATCACTAAAAAATATTTTTACGGATGGACTTATCGTTTCCACTATTCTCGGTGTTACAATTAATAATAATAAGGACAACATACAAAAAGTTTTCAGGGCTAATGCAGAGTTATCAGGTTTTCCTGCTTCACTTATCAGCAACAATAAATTTTTGGATGACAATCTTTATCGTTTCATCAAGGTAGATGCTGAAGTAATCAGAAAAATGAGTTTTGCAAAATCGGCATTGGTGCTGCGCCTTTTTACAGGTGTTGGTTATGAATTTAACGCTACTGCAAATCCTTTAAAGAGAAACAATCTTCCGTTCTTCAAACAATATTTTGCGGGTGGCCCTAATAGCATGCGGGCCTGGGGTTTAAGAAAATTAGGACTGGGTTCCAGTCAAAGAGCATTTTCAGGTACAGGCAGCACACCGGAACGATATGGTGATGTGCAACTGGAAGGCAACATCGAATATCGTTTTCCCCTTTTTAAACCCTTCGGTATAAATATAGATGGTGCCTTATTCACCGATATTGGCAATATCTGGTTTTTGAAAGAAAAGGCCGACACAGCAGGCTCTAAAGAAGTTTTCAATTTGGGCAGATTAGGAGAAGACCTGGCCGTTGGAATAGGTATGGGCTTCCGGATTGACTTTAGCTTCTTTGTTGTTCGCCTCGATTACTCTTATAAAGCAAAAGACCCAAGTCCTAATCCCAATACTAATGCATCTAAACAAAACAAATGGTTTAGTTATAGTCTTTTCAAAGGCGACCAGTTTCAGTTAGGTATCAGCTATCCTTTTATTTTATAGTGAGGGCTTCATTTTTTCCTGGATGTCCTGGGTGGTTTGGGCATCCGTTACTAAATATTCTCCTATTCTTGTGCGGCAAAGGCTGCTGAGATAGGCTCCGCAACCCAGTGCTTCACCAAAATCTTTTGCAAGGCTGCGAATATAAGTGCCGGTGGTACAGACGACACGAAAATGGATAACAGGTAATCCGATAGCTATCGGATCTATTTTTACAATTTCAAACTCTTTAATCCTTACTTTTCTTGGTTCCAATTTTACTTCTTTACCTTGTCTTGCCAGTTCATACACTCTCTTGCCACCCACTTTAATGGCGGAATGTGCAGGTGGTACCTGTTGTATCTCGCCGGTAAATCGTAGGGTAGCTGATTTTATTTCTTCTTCTGTTATATGATCAAATGGTTTAAAATTCTCCGGATCACTTTCCAAATCATACGTTGGCGTAGTGGCACCCAATGTAAACGTTCCGGTGTATTCTTTCTCCTGCGCCATATATTCATTTATCTTCTTGGTAAATTTACCCGTGCAGATAATCAGCAGCCCGGTTGCTAATGGATCTAATGTACCGGCATGCCCAATCTTTTTTATCTTGATTATGTAGCTGAGTTTTTGCACCACATCAAACGATGTCCACTCAAGAGGTTTATTGATAAGCAATACCTGGCCTTGTTCAAAGTCTTCTTTTGTATAATTCATTGGCGCAAATGTAAAGCTTGTTGCCGGGTTCTGGGTACTGTCTTAGTTTGAATTGTGTAGTATATAAAATAAACCACTGAGACACCGGGAACAATGAGATTCACGGAGTTTCTCTGTGCTGCTTTGTGGACTCCGTGTCTCTGTGTTTCAAAAAATTTAAACCAGATAGTCTACCTTAGATTGACATTCTCGTTTTTAATTCCAGGTATTTGTTAATGGTGTTTACCGTCAGATTCTCCGGCGTTGTAAGTATAGAAGGGATGCCATTTTTATGCAATTCTTTTACCATCAGTCTTTTTTCATACGCAAATTTTTCTGCTATGGTTTTTATGTAAATATCTTCCAGCGAATCAGCTTTCCTTTCCAGCAGCGATTTTAATTCGGTATTCTCAAAAAAAACAATCAACAGTAAATGATACTTGGCAATTTTCCGGAGGGCTGTCATTTCCCGTTGCAGGCTTTCTAACGATTCAAAATTGGTGAACAGCACCAGCAGACTTCGGTTAGTGACCTTGTTGCGGATAACAGAAAATAATTTTTCAAAATCAGATTCTAAGAAATCTGTTTTTTGCCGGTACAAACTTTCCAATATCAGGTTCATCTGTGTGGGCTTCTTATCTGCCTGCAAATAAGTATCAAGATTTTTTTCAAAAGTGATGATGCCGGCTTTATCCTGTCTTGTCAGTGCCACATTGGATAACACTAATGATGCATTGATAGCATAGTCAAGCAATGTCATTCCATTAAAAGGCATTTTCATTACCCGTCCTTTATTAATAAGGCAATAAATCTGCTGGCTTCTTTCATCGGTGTAATTATTCACCATCAATCCTTCTTTTCTTGCCGTGGCTTTCCAGTTGATGGTACGGAAATCATCACCCCGTACATATTCTTTGATTTGCTCAAACTCCATGCTATGCCCGATCTTCCGGATTTTTTTTACTCCGGCTTCCTGTAACCGGTTACTTACTGCCAGCAACTGGTAGCGCCGCATTTGCATATAAGACGGATACACTTTTACAACCTGTCTCACCGAAAAAATATATCTCCGCTTTACCAATTGCAATGGCCCAAGTGCAAATACATTTATATCATTAAATACATACTCTCCTCTTGAGGCCGGCTTTAAGGAATACTCCAACTGGTACGGCTCCTCTCTTGCAACAGTTGCTTTTCTTATCCATTTTTTTTCCTGGAATTGTATTGGTAATTCATCAATAATACTTGTACGGACAGGAAAGGCATAATGATTAGTAAGGCTGATGATAACTTTATTTGGGTCTCCGATACTAAATCGTTCAGAAACTATTCTCTCGGCTTCAATACCTTTCTTTTTACTATAGACAAAAATAGCATCTAACACAATGGCGATAGCAAGGAGTAATAAAATCAACCCGCCCATACGAAATAAGGATGGTTGAAAATAACTAATAACAAAAACCACCGCCGCAGATCCGGCGATGTAATAAACAACGTTATTTAGATAGAAACTTTTAATCACAAGTTCATAGTTGATGGTTGATAGTTCATAGCAGCAAGCTGCATTGAACTTCGAAGTTTCGTAATCATTTTACAAAGGATCTCATACCCGTCATAATGTTTTTGATATATCTCATTAGCAACATACTTTCTTTTGTGAGCTAAATAAAGGCATGCAACGACTTCGACTGCCGACCTCAAAACAATTCCCAAAAATCGTTTGAATTCAGGAGTTGATTGCCCGGTACTACCTTCTGCAATATTTAATACTACAGAATCTGCTGCCCTCTTATTCTGAGATGCTAAGCTAAATCTCTCTTCAATTGGGAATGTCTTAGCCAGCAAATCTATCTCATTAGATAAATCCGCTGCAATATGCCATACTTTCAATTCTTCAAATCTGAATGCCATAACAAATCTTTAATGACTCCAACTATGAACCATCAACCATTAACGAACTCTACCTCGGCACATCCATCCCCTGGATAATTTGCTTAATCACATCATCTTCGGTTATTCCTTCCATTTCCTTGTCCGGTGAAAGGATGATACGATGACGAAGCACCGACGGCACTACGGCTAAAATATCTTCCGGTGTTACAAAATCTCTTCCTTGCATGGCGGCCATTGCTTTCGATGCATTCATAATGGCAAGCGATGCCCTGGGTGATGCACCGAGATAAATAGATTTATGATTTCTTGTCTGGTGAATAAGTTTGGCTATAAACTGCAACAACTTCTCTTCTATTAACTGCGTTTTTATTTGCTGACGTAAGGAAGCCACCTGTTGCGCATCCAGCGCCGGATTTATCAAATCCAATGCCCTGGTATTTCCCATACTATTAAACTGTGTAAGGATACCCAGTTCTTCCACCTCTGTTGGATAAGGAACAATAATTTTAAAAAGAAAACGGTCCAGCTGTGCTTCGGGTAAGCGATAAGTTCCTTCCTGCTCCACCGGGTTTTGGGTAGCTAATACCATAAAGGGCTGTGCCATTGGATAAGTTTTGCCATCTATGGTGGCTTGTCTTTCTTCCATGATTTCCAGCAAGGCAGATTGTGTTTTTGCCGGAGCCCTGTTGATCTCATCGACCAGCACAATGTTGCTGAATACCGGGCCTTTTTTAAATTCAAAACTTGCTTCTCTTGGATTGAACACCGGTGTACCGAGTACATCAGATGGCATCAGGTCAGGAGTAAATTGAATGCGGGAGAAACCGGCATTCACACTTTTGGCTACCAGCTTTGCTGTTAATGTTTTTGCCACACCCGGTACTCCTTCAATCAACACATGACCATCCGCCAGCAATGCTGCAATGATGAGTTTCACCATTTCATCCTGGCCTACAATAATTTTTTTTATTTCATTGCGAATGGATAATACTGCATTGTTTAATGCGGTAAGATCGGTACGTTGCTGAAAAATTTGTTCTTCCATAATATATTTTTATAAAATTTTGTGCTTTCACCTTCTCCATTCTTGGAAAAGGGTTGGGGATAGGGTTATGCTTTTTTATAGAATGATTCCAATTGTTTATGAAAATCTGTTAACTGCTTATCACTGATGGCCGGTGCATCTTCCACATATTTAATAAAAGAAACAATACCCCGGACTTCATGCTCCTCTGCCCCTGATTTATACTGTAGCTTTTTTACAAACTCTTCATCCAGTGTACCGGTCAACAGTTTATACTTATTTCGAACATGCTCCAGGAAATAGGCCGACATCTTGCTGCTAAGATTTTTGTGGTCACCTTTGTCAAAATATAAACGGCCAATTGTTTTTACAAAGTCCATTGAATCGTTTCTCGGTTTCTTTACCACCGGAATGTAGCGTTGCTTTCTTCTCATCTCCAGCAACACATAAAGCAGCAATGTAAAAATAGCTGTTAGTAAAGCAGCCTTTAATGCCGGATACCTTGACAATACATTGAACCAGCCATTTTTCTTTTCCTTCTCCTCATTAAACATTTTTTTGTTGAGGTAATACTCATCCCAAACTACTTTCCTGGTGTCCGGGCCAATTACAGATAATGCCTTTTCATAATACCTGATATTTTCATTTTTCAATAAAAAATAATTAGTGAATGCAAGCGGTGCCAGGTGGATGTAAAGGTTTCCTTTACCTGATTGCAGGCGGATAAAGTTTGGCCGGCCCCGGTCGTCCTCACCCAGCACCCCGGTGGTCTTCTCATCAATTTTTGAAAAGAAAGCATCCAGCTTCTTTCCGGGATAGGAATACGTTGTATGTTTTTCAAATGGAGGGGTGTTTAAATAAACACTCAGGCTGTCTTCATCTCTTATTTCTTCATCGGTATAAGCTGAACTAAAGCTGCTGGTAACACTGCAATTCATAATTTCTGCTGCCCTGAATGAAATTGTTCTTGCACTTACAAACACATCATTTCCTTCTTCAATAAAAGTGATTATCTTTTTCATTTCATCCTCATCTGCATTAAACTTACCGGCGATGATGAGTAGTGCCTGCCCTGTTTCATTATCAGAAAGAGAATTCCATAAACCCGGTTCTGCCATATTCGTATAAACAGCAGCCTTTGGAAAAATATGTTGTAATGAATTATATGCTACATAAGTGCCGTAAGGTATTTTATCTTTTTTGCGAAGTGTTACCCGTTCGTCAAGCTGCTTCTCCCTGTTATTATTACCGGTAAAAAGCAATGCTGCAATTGCTGCTGTGAGCAAGAATGCAAGAATGTATGGTGTATATTTTTTCAACTTTCTATCTCAATTCTTTATCAAACTGGTCAAAATCGCTTCGGATCAATTTAAAGGCATCTTCGCTAACATTAAACTGCCCGTACCAACTGTACTCATAGTTACGGGTAACTCTGAAGAAGCTGTTATAATAATTGGTTGGATGCAACTCCATTAAATAGTCAAGATTGGTTTTATCCTGTTTGTAACGGATAATGTTTTTCTCCGACATATTCTTCAGCAACCGCAAAAACATAAGCCGGATAGCAAGCCGGTAATTGCCCTGGGCTGCCGCTTTATCAATTTCCTTCTGGTAATTAATAGCAAAGATGTCTCCCGTTATTTCTTCCTCCCCTGCATTGGCTGCTTTCACATTTTTCTTTCTGAATAGTCCCACATTGCTGCCACCAAGATAAATTGCCAATCCTGTTGCAAACACAGCCAGGATTACAATCCATAGTAAAGTTTGAAACCATGACCGCTGACCAAGCGGAACATAAGAATTGTCTCTTTCGTTTACAGCCTGTTCGTTTTTTCCTTTTTGTCCTTTCCTGCCCTGCTCTTTTTCATACGCAATCTGCTCTTTGGATTTCTTTTTCTTTATATTGGCATTGGCGTACCAAAAATCTTCATCCTCTTTCATTTTCTTTACCGCATCACCCGGAAGACTGCGTTGCTTCACCGACAAAGTATCCCACCTGTTACTAAAAGGATTTTTTTCAGAACTGCTTACACCCACTTCCGTTTCTTCATCAGGTTGAGCCATAATTGCTGTTGTGTCGGCGACAATTTTTTCTTCGTCCTGTGCATTTGACAAGAAAGAAAAAAACAGCAATCCGGAAACCAGTATTGTTTTGCGGCTAAGGGATCCGAACATATTTTTTTTAACTGTCATCAGCACTTATACTTCCTCCTCGTTTAACTGTAGTAATAATTTTTTGCCCAGCCTGATGGGATAAATAATAAAATACCAGACAACAAATAATACCGATAAAACAAAAATGAGAGTGGTAAGAATGGAAATATCGTTGTACAACCTGGTAATAAATCCTTCAAAAAAAGCAGCTAATGCAAACACCGGCAATAAACCAATCATTATTTTCACTCCATCTTTTGCCCCTTGCTTAAATGCATCAATCCTCCTGGCGGTTCCGGGAAATAAAAAACTTTTTCCCAATACCAATCCTGCAGCACTTGCCAGTATGATACCTGTTATTTCCAATGTGCCATGCACAAACACAACCAACCAAAAATCAACCCCAAAACCTCTTGCTGTAAAAAACTGGTCGAAAGTACCAAGCATCACTGCATTTTGTATGGACAAATAAAGACTTGGTATGCCACAAAAAATACCAGAAACAAATAGGAGAAACGAAACCCTGATATTATGTATCATCAGGCTGATCCAGCTTAAAAAGGCGTTACCATGTTCATACACACCAAATGGATTTCCTTTGGCAATATTTTCCTGGGTATCATCAACATACCCATCCCCAAAAATACTTCTGGCAACACCTTCATCTTTTGCCGAAGTAAAAAAACCGATAATAAAAAAGATAAGAAAGAATATAAAAGCAAATAAAACAACCTTGTGATGTTTTCTTATAGTAAGTGGCAGGTCATACTTCCAAAAGGTTATCAGCCGGTTCGACTCTTCTTTTCTGTTCTTATAAATATCAAGGTAAATTTTTGAGGCTTCTGAATTGATAAAACCGGTAACCTTTCCTGAAGGATAAAAAGTTTTGGCATATGCCAGGTCATCTACCAACTGCGTAAAATCCGCCGCCATTTCATCCGGATCATCTGACGGCTGCTGCTGGTTCTTTAGCCAGCGGTCTTTATTTTTTTTAATGAAAAGGGCTTCTCTCAAGATTGTTTCTTTGGGTTGTAAAATACTTCTTTTTGCAACAGGGGAAAGCAGCGATGCGAAAATTAATTAGGTAAAAAAATCCTAATTTGAACCCTTAAACAAGATTCCGGCCAATGGCGGTAATAAAAGTCCCTACTAATTTTAATATTGACGTAGAATTTGAGATCCCTGAGTTTTACCGGCGATTGATTTCCCTCCTTATTGATGTGGTGATTGAATACTTCTATCTGCGGATAGCCGGAGAAATCTATAGCACCATTCAACGCAACAGCGGTTGGGATACTGACACCCGGTATAATCTGCAGGCGGTTGGCCTTTTACTCCTTTTACCCGTTTTGCTTTATCATATAATAATGGAGATAACCATGAACGGCCAGAGCATTGGCAAAAAACTCATGGGCATACGAGTGGTAAATGAAATTGGTGGGCGGCCAAGCATCAGCCAGTTTCTTATTCGCTGGCTGCTCCGGGTTTCAGACCTGTGGATTGCCCTCCTTCTTTTTATGATTATCAGTAATCCAGGTTTTGGTCGTGATATGGAAACTACTTTTATTATTTTGGCTGGACTTGGTTTCCTGATTACTGATATTGTACTGGTGGTTTCTTCTAAAAAAGGACAACGCATTGGCGATATATTGGCCAAAACAATTCTTATCCGCATCAATACCAGAAGTAATATTGAGGACACGGTGTTTATTGATGTGGCAGACAGCTATGTTCCTTCCTTTCCCCAAATAATGCAGTTGAGCGATAAAGACATTAATGCCATTAAAAGTATTTTGGAAACAGCCATGAAAAAAGGAGATTTTGCTATGGCGGAGGCTGCTTGTCACAAAATAAAAACACACCTGAAGATTGAATCCAACATGCCGCCGTTTGATTTTTTAGATGTGCTGCTGAAAGATTATAATTATTTATCCACCAAATAAAAGTCCCGCACAATGGCGGGACGAGTTAGTTAATTGTAACTTTTGTAGAATTTATTAAAAAATGTTTGTGACCCGGTTACATAGCCCCCATGATTCCAATAAGCATCAATAAAAGAAAAAGAATCATCAAAATAGCCCAAAAGGCAAAGAAATTTCTTGCATTGGCAAAACCACCATTCAACAATTCCATATTATTGGTTTTAAGGCCGCTGTTTATTTTATTTCCTGCATTTAAAGCAAACATACCGCTCAAGCCGTAAAGCAGTCCAATCACAACATACATTACCAATCCCATGTTTCCAAGGGAGCCAGCACTGATGCCACTTCTTCCGGAGCTATAGCTGTCAAACCCGCTGAAGCTCCCTGCCTTTTGCTGAAAAATGATTCCGCCAATAATACAAAGAACAGCAATTATGATACTAACGACACCAAGCACTTTTGCCCATGAAGCAACGCTTCTTAATGTATAGCTGTTTTGCGCATCAAGATTGAGAGAAAAAAGGGAAGAGTTTTGATTTTGTTCCATAACAGTAGTTTTAGTTGGTATAAATTTAATGACTTTGTACAGGGTTGCCAACTTTTTTAATGTTGGCAACCCTATGGTAACCGGTTAATAAGCCCTTGCAAATAACACCCTTTGTGCAGATGGCTTACCCGTCAAAACACACTTCCCATCTTCCTGCACATTATTAAGTGGTATGCAACGGATAGTCGCTTTTGTTTTTTCTTTGATTGTTTCCTCTGTTTCAGGAGTACCGTCCCAATGTGCTGCAATAAAACCGCCCTTTTCATCCAGCAGTTTTTCAAACTCATCCCAGCTATCAGCAGGTGTTATGTGTTCGTCCCGGAATGTTTTTGCTTTGTTGAACATATTCCGCTGAATCTCCAGCAATAATCCGTCAACATATTGTGCAATGCCATCCAGACCCACAATCATTTTTTCTTTTGTATCCCGGCGGGCCACTTCCACTACATTTTTCTCCAAATCTCTTGCTCCGAGTGCCAACCGAACCGGTACCCCTTTCATTTCATATTCTGCAAACTTCCAGCCCGGCCTGTTATTATCATTGTCATCGTACTTTACCCTTATACCAAGATTTTTCAGGTTCGCCATTATCTCTTTTGCCTTTTCATCAATCACTGGTTTTTGTTCATCACCTTTGTAAATGGGAACGATAACCACCTGCAACGGAGCAATCTTTGGTGGCAATATTAATCCCTGGTCATCACTGTGTGCCATTACCAATGCACCTACCAATCTTGTACTTACTCCCCAACTGGTAGCCCACACATGTTCTAATTGGTTTTCTTTATTGGAAAACTTTACATCGAATGCTTTAGCAAAATTCTGCCCCAGGAAATGTGATGTTCCTGCCTGCAATGCTTTTCCATCCTGCATCAGTGCTTCAATGCAATATGTATCTACTGCTCCTGCAAACCTTTCATTAGCTGTCTTCACCCCACGAACCACCGGCACCGCCATAAACTCTTCTGCAAAAGTGGCATACACTTCCAGCATCTTTTCTGTTTCTTCTATTGCCTCCTGAGCGGTAGCATGGGCCGTATGCCCTTCCTGCCATAGAAATTCAGTAGTCCTTAAAAACAGTCTTGTCCTCATTTCCCAACGCACCACATTGGCCCATTGATTTATCAGTAATGGTAAATCACGGTAAGATTTTATCCAGTCCCTGTATGTATTCCAAATAATAGTTTCGCTGGTTGGCCGGATAATCAGATCTTCCTCCAGTTTTGCATCGGGGTCAACAAATACACCGCCGCCATTGGGATCATTTTTTAACCGGTAATGTGTTACCACTGCACATTCTTTGGCAAAGCCTTCCACATGTGCTGCTTCTTTGCTTAAAAAACTTTTGGGAATGAACAACGGAAAGTAAGCATTTACATGCCCGGTATCTTTGAACATTTTGTCTAATGCATCCCTCATATTCTCCCACAGGGCAAACCCGTACGGCTTAATGACCATGCAGCCTTTTACGGCTGAATAATCTGCCAATTCTCCTTTTATTACCAGGTCGTTGTACCATTTCGAATAATCGGTTGCTCTTGCTGTAATCTCCTTGCTCATGTTTCTGGTTATTGGTTGCTTGTTACTGGTTGCTTAAAGGACTTAGATTCGTTACAGAAAACAACAAGTCATTTTTGCCAATCAGTATTGTCAACTCCTTTTATAAATAGATTTAATTTTCCCCTGCTATTTCTAACCTGGCGTGAAGATAATTATAGAGAACTTCATCTTGTAAAGATTTCGTTTTATACAGATTTTCCATGTGGTCGGTAGTTTCATCATTAGAGCCGAGTGCATACACCAAAAATTTAATAAACTCCGCTTTATACCTTTTCCTTCCATAACCTTCCACAATATTGCTTTTTACTGATTTGGACGACCGTCCTAATTTGTGAGCCTTCTTCATACATTTCAAACTTAGGCAGTTTAGAAAGGGTCATGTCGTGAATTTCAACAACCAGCTCATCTGCCAACTTCCATATGTCCAGATTTTTATAGCTTATCATCTCACCACTTAAGGCTTGCAGATTAATAAATGATTCTATCAACATCAACAACCAAGACCAGAGACCACCATTCCAACGACTCCTGGTCTCTGAGAAACCAGTAATCAGAACCCAGCAACGAGTAACCTTTAAAATTAATTTAACAGGCCTCCGTGCAATATTTCACCAAATGGCTGAATCTTTGTTGTATAAAAGGCAAACGATTGTGTTACGTTTAAAGTCGCACAAAAGTAGTAACTTCATTTTTAACTTAAATAAACCATTTGCCATGAACTCAAAAATTTTACTTCTGGCAGTAACTGTAGCCGTTTTAAGCAGTTGTACCACTTCGTACAAAACCGGTCAAACACCCGATGATGTTTATTATTCTCCGACCCGTCCGCAGGGCGAAGAATATGTACAAAGAGATAAAAAAGATGATGACCGCAGATACCGTGATACTGAGGATGATTATTATGAGGATCAATACCTGCGGATGAAAGTAAGAAATCGCTACCGCTGGTCTGATATTGACGATCCTTACAATAGCCGGTATAACTACAGCATTTATAATTATGGTGGCTTCAACAATCCGTGGACACCGGCCACCTACTGGAACAATAATTACAATCCCTATTACCACGGTACTGTGATTATTAGTTCGCAAACTCCAACAAGATATTCCGGGCCAAGAACATTTAATCTTAACTCTTATAATAACACCGCATTAACCAACGGAAGTTATACCAATCCAAAAGCCACAGGGCCAGGTAGTGGGTCTTCCAATACTAACAATACCTACAATGCTCCAAGGAGCAGTAGTTCCAATAACGGCAGTAATTCGGGTAATATTCTGAGGAATATATTCAACAGTAATAGTAGCAACAATAACTCATCGGGCAGTAGTGGCTCTACTAATAATTCTTCTACCAGTACCCCCAGTACCCCGGGCAGCTCCAGTTCATCATCATCTGGAAGCAGTGGCAGCAGTGCTCCTGTAAGAAGATTTTAAATGACTTCAAATAGCCTTTCCCCCCGGAAAGGCTATTTATTTATTTTAAACAGCGTTCAAGTTTCTGAACATATTATTCATTGCCTTTAATTCATAACACCATGAGAAAGATATTTTTCATATTTACCTGTATTGTATCATCCTCTCCCCTGTTTGCCCAGGAACCGGCTGATGCACTCCGCTATTCCTGGATCACTTCCAGCGGTACTGCCCGGCAACAAGCTGTCGGTGGCGCAATGACATCACTAGGTGGAGATATTTCGGCGGCTTATGTAAACCCGGCGGGGCTTGGTTTTTATAAAACCGGCGACTTTGTGCTGACACCAGGTTACAATTTCCTCAACAATAATTCCACTTACTATGGCCGTAGCGAAAAGGATAAGAAAAATGGTTTTTCCTTCGGCACATCTGGTGTGGTACTCGGCACCGGAACAGAAAAAAACAGAAAAGGAAAGTCATCGGGTATGGCCGTTGCTCTTGCTATAAACCGAACAGCCAATTTTGGCAGCAACATATTGTACCGTGGTGCCAACAACCAAAGTTCTTACTCGCAAAAATTTCTCGAAGAAATAAAAAAAAATAATGAAAGGGATCCGAACAATGTAGCCAGCAACTATCCTTTTGGCACCAGCCTCGCCTTTAATGCCTATTGGATAGATACCGTTGCCGGTGGTACATCAGGCAATTTCCAGTTTCAAACAAGGGCTCCAATATCCACTGGCTTATTACAGGAGAATACTGTTACTAACAGAGGCGGCATTACTGAATTGGCTTTAGCGTTTGCCGGTAACAATAAAGACAAATTTTATTTTGGAGGAACAATTGGTGTACCATTTCTCCATTATGAAAAGCAAGCTACTTTTACTGAAGCAGATGCCACTTCCAATGCTAACAACAAATTTGATTTTGCTTCTATTACCGAAAACCTGACAACCAGTGGTGCCGGTGTGAATTTGAAAATGGGATTTATTTTCAAACCAGTGGAATATGTTCGTCTTGGTTTGGCCTTTCACACACCTACATTTTATATGATGACGGACAGGTACAACGCATCAGTAACTGCCAACACAGAAAGCTATAAAGGAATGCTTACACAAGAGTCTGGTTTATTTACCAACGGTACTGATGCGGAATTCAACTATCGCATGTTTACCCCTTACCGCATTATGGCGAGTGCCTCTTATGTGCTGCGGGAAATTGAAGATGTAAGGAAACAAAAAGGGTTTTTAACTGCCGATATTGAATATGTAAATTATGCAGGCTCTTCTTTTTCTACCGACCCAGAAGGTGACGAAAGCCAGTCTACAAAAAATTACCTGAAATCATTGAACAGTGCAATTGATAAAGCTTATAAAGGAGCATTGAATTTTAAAGCCGGTGGCGAATTGAAATTTACCACCATCATGGCGAGACTTGGAGCAGCTTATTATGGCAATCCGTATAAAGATTTGGGACATGCTGAAAAAGGAAGCCGTTTCTCTGTAAGCGGTGGATTAGGATACAGGAATAAAGGCATGTTCATTGACCTTACCTATGTACACACTATGGGCAAGGATGTTCATTTTGCCTATCGTTTACAAAACTCAGCTTTTGCTGGTGCCGCTATAAAACAAACAGGCGGTAATGCATTAGTGACAGTTGGTTTTAAAATTTAGTAGTAATCAAAGCTAATTACTCATTAGAGACATCAGCAATGATGTCATTTTTTATACACTCAAAGAGAAAAATAAGTCTCCGAAGTTTGAAGACATGACCAGCAATATCCAGGTATCAAAAAAATAAACTATTCCTAAATTCAACACAACGGCGTAGTGAATCATAAAAAAATCATACAATAAGAAAAATAAAATCGTTGCGGATTCATTCTTTTATAGTGCTGAGT
The DNA here is from genome assembly GCA_026785745.1 of Chitinophagaceae bacterium. Lineage (GTDB taxonomy): Bacteria > Bacteroidota > Bacteroidia > Chitinophagales > Chitinophagaceae > JJ008. The sequence goes on from JAJAZO010000041.1 coordinate 14,360, forward strand.
GTAATTAATTCAGGCAACATTTTTAGGGTAAATTGTAAAGCCCTGCATGAGCAAACATTTGGTAAAACAATCATGTTGTAGTGACTTTTGGTAGCTGTTATTAAATACTACAACCAGTGGAAAGCAATAAAAAAGCCCAAATCTCTGATTAACAAGACTTAGGCTTAGTACGGGAGAGCAGACTTGAACTGCCGTCTGCGGCGGCGGATATGAACCCGTTGCTCAATGCGGAAATGTTTTAATAAAATCTCTACCAGCTCCGGTCTTTAACCATTTTTCATGGGCTAAAGCATCCTGTTTCGTTTCAAATTCTTTTGTATAAATTAATTCCCACGGTCTTTATTTTCCACCGAACTGATGGATGATAACTTTCTACTGCCTGTTTCTTGGAAAGTTACTGAGTAGCCGCAGGAGTTAGTTTATTGCAGGATGTTTGTTTACCATATCAGTTAAATAAATATTATATAGAATTTTCTTTACTCATAATATTGAGTAATTTTACTCATTACATTGAGTAAATTGTAAAATATGTTTGAACGTCATCATTTACATGCACTTA